>JANPJC010000297.1:0-6210 GCA_031425315.1 Chitinophagales bacterium | reverse complement strand
ATTCCGGAAGAATGACAATGTCATTTAATATCACATAGTTGAGATAACTTACTGCAGGCAAAAATTTCAAAGTCTTTTGTTTTTTCAACTCAGGATATTCATCAATTATTTGCCATACAGGATAACTATAAACTGTAGTATCGATCGTTACAATATCAGGAAGCACTTTTGGCGTGGGTACAAAAATGATCTTAAAGGGATTTCCATGCAAATCAGTTGCAGCTTTTAGCAGTTCATAATTTCTCTGCATCCTTTGATAATTAATTTTTTGGATAGGATCGTTCTCGCCGGAATCAGGCATCGCCAATAAAATGGTTTTTTCATCAGCAAATCTTGCAAAATTCATCTATGTGCCCACCCACTCCACTGCCATAGATATCTTTATAGACTCTGGAATTCCCGGGCCTCGGATCTTCTGCCACACCCTCAGGCAACCAAATCACTTTTTGAATACCCAACGTTTGATACAGCATACCCTCAATCGCTTTTTTATCAAGCGAAGGATTTCTATTTAATGTAAAAGAATCCACCAGCATAGCTACACCGGCCCCATTCGATTCAATTTCACCGCCTTCAATCGCGAACGAACTGTTGATGACATCCATTTTGAGAAGAGCTTTCATCTGATTGAAATATCTATCTCTTATTTCATTTCTTGATTTTACATGTTCAGGATCAGGATGAAAAAATCTGCGCCAACATAATCCCATTCAAACCGAAGCAGTTTACGTTCACCATTTACGCTTTTTACAACTTGCAGATTCATTAATCAACAGGTAGATCTTTAATTGAGGGGAAACTGCTTTTATTAATTGCTGTGTGACTGCATGAACTTTTTTTTAACGATTTTGTCGTCAGGGTCACCGGAGTAGGTGATAACAACGGCTTCCTGTCTGGCGGATTCTGCGGGGAAATGAAATGTGCTTTTTTCGCTCGTGCATCAAACAAGAAGGATCAGGGCAACGATTAAACCAAACCATTCCGAATATTTAAATAGCAAAAAGTTCTGTTTTGTTATGTGAAGATCAGATGCGGATGAAATTAAAAATAACAGAAATATTTCATATGTCGGAAGTGGATAGCACTCAATAAACCAGAATAGCTTTTCAGTAATATGTTTTTTTGAATGACACTATGCGCCGCAGTACCGTACATTAACTGTACGATTTCGTACACTTTTCCAGCGCCGGATCGCCAGAACCCTTTGTGGCAAAGGATTTCAATTTTGGTACGTTTATCGCTTTTTGAAATCATGGCACCGATTGCAACCATTCCATCATTGAAACAATTGAAGAAATATGTTTAAAAATTACCTGATTATCGCCTGGAGAAATGTGGCCAGAAACAAGATATATTCTTTCATCAATATTGCAGGTTTAAGCATTGGACTGGCCTGTGCAATGTTGATTATGCTTTACAACAAGGATGAAGTGAGTTACGACAGGTTCCATGAAGATGCCGCGCAAATTTACCGGGTGACCATGCAACATATAGACAAGGACGGCAAAAAACAACCCGGTGGTGGTAGTACAGGACTTTTTCAAGGACCCAAATTTACCGGGGGGGTACCCGAAATATCAAGCTATGTAAGGTATCAATCGGATCGGGCAGACATCAAAAAAGGTATAGAAATATTTTCCGAAGATATCTACTACACAGATAGTAATTTCTTCAGTTTCTTCAGTTTTCCGCTTATTGAGGGGGATCCGAAATCAGCATTAAAAGAGCCCAAATCAGTTGTATTGTCAGAAGACGCGGCGAAGAAATATTTCGGAACAAAAAATGCCGCAGGCAATATACTTCAAATAAAAACCGGCGACGCCTTCGAACCTTATCTGGTAAGCGCGGTGGCAAAAAAAACACCACAGAACTCATCGGTCAAATTTGATTACCTCCTGCCATTACAGGTATCGCCGGAAACAATGGCCAATGCAGAGAACTGGTTCAATGTTTTTCTCAACACTTTTGTAAAAATCAAACAAGGCGCTGATGCAGCTATTGTTCAATCAAAAATCCAAACAGTTTACGAGAATGATTCGAAAGAAAGAAAAATCATTCTTGAGAAAAGATTTGGCTTGATGGGGGAAGTCACACATTTTCTGCAGCCCATAACAGATATGCATCTTAGTGTAGACTTCAGTGCCGACAATGGTTTGAAAGATGCCAGCAAGCCCATGTACACCTATATACTATCCGGAATTGCATTTTTTATTTTGCTGATTGCCTGTATCAATTTTGTTAATCTCACCATCGCCCGATCATTAAAAAGAGCAAAAGAAATTGGGATAAGAAAAGTGGTAGGCAGTGAGCGCAGGCAACTGATCATTCAATTTTTGGGAGAGTCGTACGTAATTTGTCTTTTTGCTTTTTTGCTGGCGTTGTTACTGGTACAAATGATATTACCCATCTTCAATGAGCTATCTAATAAAACACTGGCACTCTCCTATCTGTTTGATTTTAAATTAATCGCTGGTTATATTACTCTTTTTATAGCAACCGGTTTCCTTGCAGGATTCTATCCCGCAATGGTATTGTCCAATTTCAATCCTGTACAAACATTATACAGCCGTTTTAAATTGGCCGGAAAAAACTATCTGCAAAAAGGATTGGTTGTGTTGCAGTTTGCACTCGCTACTTTGTTGATCATCGCTACCACAACCATTTACTACCAGTTTAATTATCTCACCAATAAAGAATTGGGATATGATGATGATAATGTTGCAGTGTTAGTCAATAACAGATTCAGCAGAGATGAAGCGAAGAAGTTTAAGGAATATTTAAAACGCAATACCGGCATCAGCGAAGTGGCTTTTAAGAATGGTGGTGGTTGGGGTACAATAGCGAAAATAAATGGCGAAACGCAAATGGATTTTACTTACGAAACCGTTGATGAAAGTTACCTCCCGCTTTATAAAATTCCTGTTGTCCAGGGAAGAAATTTCTCTGCAGATTTTCCTTCAGACTCCACTAATGCTGTATTGGTAAACGAAACCTTTGTAAAAAAAGCTGGCTGGAAAAATCCAATCGGCGAAAAGGTGAATTTCTGGTATAACAACGAAGTATATACTGTTGTAGGTGTGGTTAAAGACCATCACTATCAATCATTGAATGAAACGATTGGCGCGCAGTTATTCACCATGAAGCCCGGCAATCCCTTTGGCCTGGTAATGATCAAAATCAAACCGGGTGCCGAAACAGAAAGCCTGAAATATATCCAGGCAGGCTTCAAGTCATTCTTCCCGCTAAATCCATATCTATACGATTTTAAAGACCTGCTGAACCAAAAACAATACGAAGCTGAAGCCAAATGGAAACAGATGATGCTGTTTGGCGCGGTACTCACGATCTTTATCTCCTGTATTGGATTATTTGGATTGACAGTGCTGGCAGCAGAAAAAAGAACACGTGAAATAGGTATCAGGAAAGTATTGGGAGCATCAGTTTCGGGAGTAGCAATTTCATTGTCAAAAGATTTTTTAAAGCTTGTAGTGATTTCTCTTTTCATTGCGATTCCGGTTGCTTGGATCGCAGGTAATAAGTGGCTGGAATCTTATCCCTACCGGATATCGTTAAACGCAGGAATGTTTATCATGGCTGGTGTGCTGGTGGTGGCTATTGCAATACTGACAGTGAGTTTCCAGGCGATCAGGGCGGCGGTGGCTAACCCGGTGAAGAGCTTACGTTCAGAATGAGTGAATCGGTGAATGAGTCAATGAGTGAATGCTGAAGTGAGTAGTAAGCAGTAGCAGTGAACAGCCACCACATAGGCATGGAGAGCACTTTGGAAGTATGAAGTGGGAGGTGGGAATTGGGAAGTAACAGCCCTCTCGTCGATGAAGCTATTTTTATCTATTTAAGCGGCATTTGAATTGACGTAGTGGTCACAAAAAGAATGATTAAACTGTCATGCTAAGCTGAGAACATCAAGCGAAAAAATCGTCGGGGTGTTAATGGATCTTCCCGTTTCCACATTCCTGGTTTTTACTAAAAATACAGTAGCCGGTAAGACGGTGAGAGCGGGAACGAATACACGGGAAAGAACACTGTAAGAAGCAATCTAACTAAATACTAATTGTACCATTCCCGTTCCTTACCGTTCTTTCCGGCTTCCCGGCGAAAACAGGAGACCCGTTCCGCAGGAACGCTCAAGGACTAACGACTTAGAACTAAAGACTTTCATATGCTCAGACATTACATCAAAATCGCGCTCAGGGTCATCAAAAAAAACAAGGCATTTTCCTTTTTAAATATTGCCGGTCTTTCTGTTGGTCTCGCAGTGTTTACATTGATCATGCTTTGGGTGAAACATGAAATGAGTTACGACAACTTTCATGCAGATAAAAAACGGATCGCTGCCGTAATGACCAATCTCACTTTATCCAATAAAGAAATCAACAGTTATCCAGCTGTTCCGAGCATGCTGGCTAAATCATTAAAGACAGACTTGCCGGGCATTGAATACGCATCCCGTATGTCGTGGGGCGATAACAGGTTGTTATCAGTCGGCAATAAAAACTTTTCAGAATACGGTTATTTTGTTGACACTGATTTTCTGAAAATATTTTCCTTCCCGCTTGCTAAAGGCAATCGGGAAAAAGTTCTAAAACAACCTCACACCATTTTAATTTCTGAAAAACTCGCTAAAAAATATTTCGCTGATGAAGACCCTATCGGCAAACAAATCACCATCGAAAAAAATTATGCTGTCAAAGTTGAAGGCGTTTTAAAAGAAATTGATCAGCCTTCGACCCTACGCTTTGATTTCCTGATGCCGATGAAGGACTATATTGATTTAGCAATGGGCGGACAGGAAAACTGGACGACTAATAATATCCGTACTTACGTTAAATTAAAACCGGGCAGCACCCCGGAATCTGTTTCACCAGGACTCAAACTCTTTGCCCAGAAATATACTGATCAACAAAAACAGACTTCGCTTTGGTTATGGAAGGCTGAAGATTGGTACCTGAGAATGGATTTTAAAAATGGAAAAATAGGTGATGGCGGACGGATAGTATATGTAAGATTATTCTTCATTATTGCAATATTCATTCTGTTGCTGGCCTGCATCAACTTCATGAATCTATCCACAGCGAGAGCCACCCAACGGGCAAAAGAAGTTGGTGTGAGAAAAGTTAACGGCGCAGCAAGACAATCACTCATCCTACAATTCATGAGTGAATCGGTGGTGATGGCGGCTATTGCAGGATTTATTGCGGTAATTCTAACTTTGCTTGTATTGCCTCAAATCAATAGTTTTCTTCGCACAGAAATTACGGTGAAATGGAATGAGCCATTCACCATTCTGTTTTTCATCGCGACAATTTTAGTTACTGGACTGCTTGCAGGCAGCTATCCATCATTAATACTCTCCAGGTTTTTACCAGTTAAAGTACTGAAGTCTTTCAACATTCATTCATCCGGCGGATCTTCTGTATGGATCAGGAAAACACTGGTAGTGGCACAGTTCAGTATCTCTGTATTACTGATAATTGGTACACTGGTTGTTCGTAACCAGGTGCAGTATATCAAAGACAAAAACCTGGGATATGATAAAGAACATCTTATCTGGTTTCCAAATAATATTCCATTAGACAAAGCTGAGACAGCATACAACGAATTGAGTAAAGTGCCTGGCGTAACAGCTATATCCAGGGCATCTATGACTTTTACAAGTGCGAATAACAGGGGTACACAGGTAACCTGGCCCGGCAAACAGGAAGGAGAAGAAGTGTTCTTCAATTTCATCGCTGCAGATCACGATGTGATTAAAACAATGGGTATCGAAATGAAAGAAGGCCGTGCCTTCTCCAGAAACTTCACAACAGATACAGCAGCATTTATCATCAATGAAGAAGCTGCAAAACGGATGAACCTCAAAGATCCCGTTGGCAAAACAATCGAATTATATAGTGGCAAAGGAACGATCGTTAGCGTGTGTAAAGATTTTCATTTTGAATCAATGCACAACCCCGTAGGCCCCTTGATTTTTGAATGTCGCCCCAATTGGACCTGGTTATATTATGTAAAAATGGATGGCAAAAATGTGCAGGAAACCATAAAAGGATTGGAAACAACTTATGCATCACTTGCACCCGGTTTCACTTTCGATTATAATTTCCAGGACAAAGAATACGAAAGACTGTATCGCAGTGAAGAAAAAATCGGCACGCTGGTCAATTGGTTTGCCTTCTTCGCCATATTCATTTC
>JANPJC010000296.1:0-7745 GCA_031425315.1 Chitinophagales bacterium | reverse complement strand
GCCGTTCGGGTAGCAGAAGCGTTAATTGAAGCGAAAGAATACAATCTTGAAGAGGATATTCAACTACTGCGTGAAATAAGAGAAGATACCCGGCTTGGCCCATCAACTGGGTGTATCGTAGATGAGGCAGTAAAAAGGGGTATACCATTCATAAGGTTAAATAAACAAAGTCTTGTTCAGCTGGGATATGGCGTTCATCAAAAAAGAATTCGCGCCACTATTGCGAGTACCACATCCAATATTGCAGTGGATATTGCCTGTGACAAAGAAGAGACAAAAATGTTGCTGGAAGCTGCTGAGATACCTGTACCAAGAGGTACTGTTATCAGAAGTGTTGAAGGTTTAAAAGATGCTGTTGCAAAATTCGGTTATCCATTGGTGATAAAACCCATTGATGGTAATCATGGCAAGGGAAATACCACCAATATCACAACATGGGAGCAGGCATTAACCGCATTTGATGCAGCAAAAAAATTCAACAGGAGCCTTATCCTGGAGAAATATATTACAGGATTTGATTTCAGGGCATTGGTGATCAATTACAAATTCATTTGTGCAGCGCTGCGTACACCGGCATCAGTAAAGGGAGATGGCGAACATACCATTCAATGGCTGATTGATGAAACAAACAAGGATGCAAGAAGGGGTTATGGCCATGAGAAAGTACTGACACAAATTACCATTGACGATTTCACATGGAAAATGCTCAATGAAAAAAACTACACGTTAGAAACTGTTCCACCAAAAGGCGAACTGGTATTGTTGAAACCAACTGCAAATCTTTCGACCGGGGGTACCTCGACAGATGTAACTGATGAAGTGCATCCGGCCAACATATTTATGTTTGAAAGAATTGCCAAGATCATCGGCCTGGATATCTGCGGCATCGATATCATGACAAGTGACTTACGTACTCCGGTAAACGAAAATGGCGGAGCAATCCTCGAGGTAAATGCTGCGCCTGGGTTTCGAATGCATATCGATCCGGCTGAGGGTCTCGGAAGAAATGTTGCAGAACCGGTAGTAGACATGCTTTTCCCGAGAGGAAGCAGCGGCAGGGTTCCTATCATCGCCATTACCGGAACTAACGGAAAAACAACCACAACAAGACTGGCTGCTCATATTGCCAAACAAGCCGGAAAAAAAGTTGGATATACTACATCTGATGGAGTTTATATTCAAAATCAGATGATGATGAAAGGAGATTGCACAGGACCAATTTCCGCGCAGTTTGTACTGAAAGATCCAACAGTCGATTTCGCTGTGCTGGAATGTGCACGTGGCGGCATCTTAAAATCCGGACTTGCCTTTCAACATTGTGAAGTGGCAATAGTTACAAATGTTGCTGCCGACCATATTGGACTGGGTGGGATCAATTCAGTGGAACAGATGGCTACAGTGAAAGCCGTGGTTCCTGAAACTGTATTTCCTCATGGTTATGCAATACTAAATGCAGATGATAATCTCGTATATAAAATGCGGGAAGGGCTCACGTGTAAAGTCGCGTTTTTTAGTATGGATGAAAATAATCCAAGAATAAAAGCACATTGTGATGCAGGTGGACTGGCTACTGTATTTGAAAATGGATTCGTGAGTATTTTAAAAGGCAACTGGAAGATAAGAGTGATGCATGTGAAAGATATCCCGTTGACATATGAAGGAAAAGCCATTCATAATATCAATAATTGCTTACCTGCAGTTTTAGCCACTTATTTATACCGCGACATTACAATTGATGATATCAGATCGGCACTCGCATCATTTATTCCATCGCCGACGCAAACTCCCGGTCGACTAAACTTTTTTCACTTCAAAAAATTCACGTTCCTGGCTGATTTTGCCCATAATCCACACGGTTTAAAATTGCTGGGTGAATTTGTAAAAAGTTTGGATTACCCCGTTAAAGTTGGCGTAATCAGCGGTACCGGCGACAGGCGTGATGAAGATATTCGTGAACTTGGTGAAATCTCTGCTCAATATTTTGATGAGATTATTATCAGGTGTGATAAAAATCTGCGTGGTCGAACCGCAGATGAAATAATCGGATTATTGAAAGAAGGAATGTACAGTGTGAACCCTTCTATTCCTACTGTTACAATAGCAAATGAAAATGAAGCGTTGGAATATATTTATGCCAATCCCCAGCCAGGAGCATTGTATACGATAATGTGTGATGTTGTTGCCGGAGCTTTGGACAAAATTGCAGAGTTGAAGCAGCGGGAGGCTTGAACGTGAAACGTCAATCGTGAATCGTGAATCGTGAATCGTGAATAAACAGCCGTTGCGGGAAGACAATGGGTGAATATGTCAATGAGTGAATTCTGAAGTGCAAAGTTTGAAGTGCGAAGTGCGAAATTAACAGCCTCGGCGTGCTGAAACTATCTCCGTGCATCTCCTGTATTAAACTCCGTGTGTCTCCGCGTACTGGCTGTTAATATCCGAACGAGGTTTTTCTGAACTTAAATCATTTAAACCGAGCCAAGGCTGTTAACAAGCAACCGGCTACCAGCAACGGCTATGAAAACCTAAATCTCATCACATAAGCTGTGAACCATTTTCCGGCCACTGAGTTAGGCAGAGATTTTGAGATCAGCGGAGTAACAGCCAATACATTAATTCTCCGTTCAACTCAAAACCTCCGCTTATCTCTGTGGGCCATAAGAAGTCATTAGTCGGAAGTATATAGAAGGGCTGTTAACGTATAACATTAACGCTACAACCTGTATTGGCTGTTCAACCAGTAACCGGCAACCAGCAACGGCTGTTTACTGTGCCCTTTGGTTCAATTCGTCAATTCCGGATTTTCTGTTTCTGGCTTCCTTCACCTGTTTATTTCCAAACCGCCATGTAAAGTTTACTTTCAATTGGCGGCTTTCATAATTACCGGAAGCTGCAATATACAAGCCCCCAAAGTCACTCACTCCCGTCCAGGGCATTGTATAAAATATATCAGTTACACTTACCCGTATAGTACCATTATCATTCCAGAATTTCTTTTGAATACCTGCATCCAGGTTCCAGATTGCATTGGTTTTATATGTACCTCCCCAGATTGAAGGAGAATTAAAGAAACCACTCAACTCGGCTGTCCATCCTTTCTTCAATCTGAAAGTTTGCTGCTGGAAAATATTAAATACGGTAGCATTCAAATTAATTACTTTATTTTCTTCAAAAACTGCATTATACCTCGTATGGTACAAATTGACATTTGCATAAATACTCCACCACTTCGTTACACTGAATGGATAAGCAATATTTAAGCTGTAAATATCCTGAGTAGCCAGGTTTCTTTGCATGATATAATTGCGATTTCCATCAATGGTATCCGTCACCTGCGCGAATACATCATTCACTCTGCTGTAAGAAATGGTAGTCGTAAGCTTCTGTGCAAAAGAATGTCTTAGCTCCACTATGTTTGTGTATTGCGGACGTAGAAAAGGATTTCCTTTCCGAAACGACAGTTGATCAAGCTGGTATTCAAACGGGTTAAGATCCTGGTATCGGGGGCGATCAATTCTTCTGCTATAAGAGAGACCAAAACTATTTTTTTCGTTAGCCTGATATGTAAATCCGGCACTTGGAAAAAAGTCAAGATAATTTCTTTTGACGTCCTGGTCATTCACAGCAGCGCTTGCAGTCAGTTGACCGCGGCTATTGGTTTGTTCCATACGTACACCTCCCTGGAAACCGATTTTTTTCCACTGCCTGCGATATTGGGCATATGCAGCATTAATCCATTCTGTGTATTCGAAACGATTACTCCGCAAGGGATTGAGTACAGGAACGCCATTGGCATCGTTTTCATAAAATGCAAAGTCGTTATCACTTAAAACAAATGAAACCTTAACACCTGTAGTAACCCTGCCTTTCCCAAGATTCTGCTCATAATCAGTTTTAAAACTATACAGATTGATACTGCTTGGCGATACAGAACTGAAAGTATATCTGGAAATTTCAGAATTGTCATCTCCATCAAGATAAATATTGGGTGTACTATTTACACCCTTCATAGTGAAGTTCCCAAGATCCGCGTCTATATTTAATTCCCTTCCGCTTGTATCCGCATAACGGTAATTCAAGTTAACATTTCCGTTCTTTCTTTTATTGCGGGTTTCAGATGTTGCAACGAGTATACGATCAGTTGTTTTGATACCGGTAGATGCGATCGGCGTTGTACTGTTAGATGAAAAGTCCATCTCCCCCATGTTGCCATTTATAATGATCCCGAGTGTCTGTTTTGAATTGATAAACCAGTCGGCTCCTACTTTTAAATTGCTGCCTGAAAAATGACCTGTGCTGTTAGATTTCTGATCGTAGGAGGTATCATTTTGAACCCTGTAAAGATTTAGTTCGTTTCTATTGCGGTTATTGTAATAACTGTAATTTGCAAAATAATTAACTTTCTTATCCCGATAGTTTAGCGAAGCACCTCCATTATATTTTGGCGTAATGGCGATACCATATCCACCTGTGATATTTCCATTTAATCCATAATTTTTATTCTTTTTAAGGCGGATATTAACGATGCCTGCATTGCCTTCCGCTTCATACCTGGCAGAAGGATTCGTAATAATTTCTATGGCCTCAATATCATTGCTGCTCAACCCACGTAAATACGCCGCAAGATCTGCCCCCGCCAGTGGACTTGGTTTGCCATCAATAAAAATTCTTACACCATTTTTCCCGCTCAATAAGATGTTATCATCTTTATCTACAATAACGCCTGGAGATTTTTGCAGTAGTTCCAAACCGTTATTACCGGTAGCATTGATGCTGGCTTCCACGTTAAATACAAGCTTATCAGGTTTAACTTCCAGTACGGGTTTCTTAGCAGTTACTACTATTGCATCTAATGCTTTGGTTGATTGTGTCAACGTGATAAAAGTATTATTTTTCAGGGATGAAACCGCTACCCATTTTGGATTATACCCTATTGTAACTGCCTGAATGATGAGATCAATACTATCCGAGTAATCAAAAGCAAATGAGCCGTCGTTTGCAGTGATTGTAGTACGCAACAAAGCAGAGTCTTTTAAACGGTGCAATGTGATAGTCGCTTTCGAAAGAGGCTCCCCGGATTCTGCTTTTAAAATTCCTTTGATTTCCTGTGCTTGAGTTACAAATGAAAAGGTGGTTAACACAAAAATCAGCAGGAATAATCTCATATTTTTTGGTTTGATCCGGTAAAACTAGTTAAGGGAGTAAGTTAACTTTGATGATAATCGGCAGATGGACATATATACCGATAGGTGGTAACCGTTCATCCTACGCGACATATTAGATTTCAATGAGGCGATCTATTTACCTGGTTAGTATAAATTTTTCTTAGCTCTTCAGCAAGCGAATTTCCCCGTAAATCTTTACCAATTATTATCCCGTCCGGATTGATTAAAAAATTTGCAGGAATGGTTTGAACGCCGTAGAGAAGTGCTACCGTATTTTGCTGCCCGATTAAATCAGACAGATTCGTCCAATCCATTTTATCTTTTTGAATGGCGGCGGACCAGGCTTCCTTGTCGGTGTCTAAAGAAATAGAAACGATTTCAAAGCCTTTGGATTTCATCTCTTTATAGACTTCTACAAATTTAGGATGCTCCTTCCTGCAGGGTCCGCACCAACTGGCCCAAAAATCCAGCAAAACATATTTGCCGCTATATTCACTCAGACCAATCGGCTTTCCAACAACTGAAGGCTGGGTAAAATTCTTTGCCTTTGTTCCAATTTGCACATTATTAGCCCCATCTATTTTTCGGGCAATATTTTTACCGTCAGGACTATTTTGTGCCCAGACTGGAAGTTTGGTAAAATCAGAAGCAACACTGGCGAAATTCTCGGTAAAAGAACTGAATCTGGAAAATGCAAAAAGAGCGAGGACAGATCGCGGATTTGCATTGAAAAAAGCTTTTGATTTTAATATGTCATCGATCCTGAGACTGTCAAAAACCATCCCAAGCTTTCTCAATCCCGACGTATCGTTCTTTGCATTGAGTTCACCGTAAAGTGGAAAATAGCGCAGCCTGATATGGTCGTTTGCAGTTAAGGACGAGTATGCTGTTTGAATACTATCGGAAGATATACTCAATAACGCTTCCGATTCCTGTTGGATATTCAACGTTTGATTGGATAAAAACACCAAAAGTTTCGGCATCCCTGAATCATCTGTGTTTATAGAAGCTGCAACTGGTTGTTGAATTTCTTTCACAAAATCCGAAAGCTTTTCATTCACAAAAATAGTATCTGCAAAACGTTGGCTGCCGTATTCGTAGGTCAATACAAAATACTTTATAGGTTTTCCTTCTTTTGGTTTGAAATTTAACCTGTAGAAGAAAGATTGAGCTATAATACTATTACAACAAAACATCAGAATGGTGGAAAAGCAGAATATCCTCATGAACTTTATATTAAAAAACTATTCGCCCAAATTGTTTACGGGCTTAAAAATAATTCCGCAAAATTTCTGAGATATATTTGAATCGGCCAATTGCATTATAGGCTGCTGAGTATACAATTTCATCCATCGACTATATTGTCGTTTCGTCGGTTATGAAATTGTTTTTTATCAATAAATCTATACGTTCATCTAATGGCAATTGTTTCATCTTACTGGCACAGAAAAACCTTCTGGAACCTTACCCGCTTTGAAGTGGTTGCCTTTTTTGGTATCTATCTTTTCTTTAGCACGATATATACATTAACGTTGTTACTTACAACGAGTAATCCATTATTAGTAAGGACATTTATTGACTACAGTTTAAAAATGACTTACAGCATCCCAATCTGGTGGTTGCTCTTTAGAAAACTTCACCTTTTGCCCGACAGATCAAAAATGCTGTTACACATTATTTTGTGCCCGCTGTACATTTTCGTCTGGCTTAAAACCTATCAATTGGTCATTGATTTTTTTGAATTAGGCAGACTTAGCGGAGCAGAAAGCTGGTGGGATGTTTGTATCCCTTTTCTATTCTATGTGGTTCAGTTTGGCATATTTCATAGCTACGATTTCTGGAAGAAAAATGTTGCACAAAGTGTAAGGGAAAAAGAACTGATACAACACATGCATAAAAGTGAATTGAATGCATTAAAGGCTCAAATTCAACCTCATTTTTTATTTAACACACTTAACTCCATCAGTGCGTCAGTACCACCTGAACTGGAGCATACACGCGAGCTGATTGCACAATTAGCAGACACTTTCAGATATACACTCAAGGCATCGCGCACTGATAAAATAACGCTGCAGGAGGAAATTAAATTTATCAGTGATTGTCTGACGCTTGAACAGTTTCGCTTTAACGACAGGCTTACAGTAAAAATCAAAGTAGACCCATTACTAAATGATAATCTTATACCCCCAATGTTATTGCAACCTTTGGTGGAGAATGCGGTTGTGCATGGTATCACAAAAAATGTTGAGGGAGGTAAGATCGGCATTACCGTTTCAAAAGAAGATGAATTTATGTATTTCAGGATTGCCGACACCGGAGCAGGTTCCAACGGACATGGAATCGAAACATGGCTGAAAAAAGGTGTGGGATTGTCTAATACCAATCAACGATTAATTAAATTATATAATGAAGGGATTCAGATTTCAGAAAATAAACCGCAGGGGATAGTATTAACATTCAGAATACCTATTATGAAAGATATATGACGGAAGCAAAAAAAGTAGTTGTCGTTGATGATGAACAAGCTTCAAGGCAGTTATTGAAGGAATACATTAGAGAATTTAATCAATTAAAGCTGGT
>JANPJC010000295.1:0-2613 GCA_031425315.1 Chitinophagales bacterium | reverse complement strand
ACCACTAAAATCTAATTGCTTAAATTGTGTCATGGGTCTCTGTTTTTTAAAGTGATTGAATGATTTGTCTCCTTCAATTTACACTTTTACAGGACCCATTTTTATTATTGTCTCATACATGAGACCTATTGCCTATTGCCTCCTGCCTATTGCCTCCTGCCTATTGCCTAACTAACTCCCTCAGTTCTGCATTACGCCTATTAATATAAATATCATTATGGTAGAAATCCAGTTTTTTCAGGAGATAAAATAATGTGTTGATTTCAGCTTCTGAAAGATCACCTACAACAATTTTCGAAACAATTCCCATATCCGGCAATACACGCATTACCTCCTGCATGCCCTCAGGCGTAATCGAAACCCTTACACTTCTTTTATCATCAGGGTCGGCAAACTCTTTCATCAAACCATTATTGACTAACCTCTTTATGACTTCGGTACCTGAAGTTTTTTCCATTAATGAACTGGTGATAATTTCAGTTTTAGTAAGGCTTTCAAATGTCGTAAGCTGAATGAGATATCCAAATTCATCTGCTGTTTGTATTATAGAATCTTTCAATGCTTTTTTAATATAGTTTTTCGCATACCGATACATGAATACCAGCAGGATAGTAAGATCATTGGTCGGATTGCGATATTCTTCCTGCATTTCCATGGCGCCTTCACCTGAAATAGCGCGCATTTTCGAAGTTTCCAATCCACCTTTTTGCGCATTCAGATATGCCGTAAAATCAGATAGTTTATATGGCTGATCAGCTTTGTACTGATGATCAAAATCAATCAGATGCTCCATTATTTCGAGGAAAAGTTCTTTTTGTTGAATACCCATTTTATTCGTTTACATAGCAAAAATAGAAAATTATACACGTTTTCGTATATAATTTTTGGTAATTAACATGATACCGTACTATATTTGCTATCATTGATACGATAAAGTAGGATTATGGAAATAGTTGCCAGCTTGAAGCAAGCATCCAAAGAATACAAGACCGGAGATACAGTTATCGTTGCGCTAAAACCGACAACAGTTGAATTCAGGCGCAATGAACTTACGCTAATCATCGGGCCATCGGGTTCCGGAAAAACAACGCTGTTGTCATTACTGGGCTGTGTCATTTTTCCTACTGCCGGTGAGGTATTTGTTGCCGGTACGCGCATTAATGATCTGGGGCAGAAAGCGCTGGCACAACTTCGACTGAACAATATTGGATTTGTATTTCAAAGTTTCAATCTGCTGGCGCCTCTGAATGCACTTGATAATGTAATGCAGCCTCTGGTACTTCAGCATATTCCTAAAAAAGAAGCAAAAGATCGCGCTGTGCAGGCGTTGAAAAAAGTGAGTATGGAAGACCGGATGAAGAATTTACCACGTGCGCTGAGTGGAGGTCAGCAGCAAAGGGTAGCTATTGCAAGAGCCCTTGTTACAAATCCGGCGCTGATGTTATGTGATGAACCCACAGCGGCACTGGATATCAAAAGTGCGGGTGTAGTAATGGAAGAATTAAAAATGCTTTCCAATACAGGCAAATCGGTGGCGGTGGTAACACATGACTTAAGATTGAAGCAATTCGCTGATCGCATCATTTATGTAAATAACGGAGAAGCATCCGAAACACCACCAGTTGATGAAGCATTCCATTAAAAGCAATCATTATTAACTATACTAACATGAAGAGGACCATTACAGTTATGCTATTGATTAGTTTTTTCACCGCATGCAATAGCGAAGACAAAAAAGAAGCGGCTGCAGGAAACACTGTAAGCCCCGACAGTGTGCAGGTTCGGGAGATTATAGGTATTGGAAAAGTGGAACCTGAAAATGAAATTATAAATCTTGCCGCTACAAGTGGTGGAATTGTTACCGCCGTTGCAAAGAAAGATGGAGATACTGTAAAGGCTGGTGATTTGTTGGTGCAGTTAGACGACGCGACTGAACGGATAAAAGTGAGTCAGGTACTTAGCCAGATCAGTACTCAACAAACACAGGTAGAGATTGAAAATGCCAACCTCAAAAATAATGAGGTGAATCTGGCAAATAAAAAAAGACAACTGGCTACTTCCAAAGCCTTACTTGAAAAGGGTGCCGAAACCCGCGAAGTGTATGACGATCTGGAAACAGAAGTGAAATCTCTTGAAGTGGATATTGAAAAATCTGCTGCAACCATCAGGCAGGCAAAAGATCGCATAGCGGAACTGGATCAACAGCTAAGGTTAGCCGAAACAGAAGTTTCACAGAAAAAAATTAAGTCGCCATACAGTGGAATATTACTAGATATGCAGACTGCGAAAGGTGCCGCGATCAGTCAATATGCAACTTTCGCTGAGTTTGCCCCGGCGGGCCTCACTATTATCAGGGCCGAGGTGGATGAGCTTTTTGCTGACAAACTTGCAACAGGACAAAAGGTTGATGTACGTTATACCGGTAACGCAAAAATAATTGCCCAGGGCGAATTAATAATGATATCGCCTTACCTGAAAAAGAAATCCCTTTTTTCTACAAAAGCAGATGACCAGGAAGATCGTCGTGTAAGAGAGATTCGTGTTTCAATAAATAATAATACTCCACTTGTTATCAATTCAAAAGTGGAATGTATCATAAAAATTCAGCCATGA
>JANPJC010000294.1:0-6392 GCA_031425315.1 Chitinophagales bacterium | reverse complement strand
CATTGGTACAGTTCAAAGTTTTGCGTAGATTCACCAGCCCTCAATTTGAAGCAATTCATTTGTCTTCCTTTTTGCCATATTCTAAAATATACTATTATGTTGCGCTTACTTGGTTTATTCGACCCCGGATGGAGAGATTTTTCAGTTAGACAGTCTAATACAGAAATTACTTTGCTGTGGCTGCTGGCCGTTATATTAGGAGCGGCACTTTATTACTTTTTTTTCGCCCGTAATAAAAAGAATTCAAAAGAATCTGATCTCAGGATTGTTACTCTCGAAAGAGAACTTTCAGAAGAAAGAGCCAGGCATAACAAATTGAAGCAGCAATTGGATTCGGCCAATTCAAAAGCAAACTCATTCGCAGCATCAGCGGGTGAACTCGAAAAGATCAAACATAAACTTATTGATGTTCAGAAGGAAGTTGACATTCTTAGCGTTCAGAATCTGAAATTAAAAGAAGAGTTCAAAACAGAACATGGCAAAGTAACTTCTATGATGGTTGATCACGGCGAAGTAGAGTCGCTCCGCAACCGGGTTAAAAACCAGGAGAAAGAGTTGATTCAAATGCGAAACGATGCATTGAGAGCCAAAGCCGAACTGGAAAGGTCATTAAGTGATAAAGTACGTTTGACGGCTTCCCTGGATGAAAGCCAGGTGACTGAATTAAAAAACAAAGTGCAACGTTTGGAAAACGACTTGCACACCAGCAGGTTGTTGGTTGTAAAATTTCAAACTGAACGCAATGCTTTGGAAGAGGAAAAAAAGAAATTGCGTGAAGAAGAAAATGAATTCGGTGAGAAGAGTAAAGAACTCGATGGATTTAAAATGAAAATAACGCAGCTTGAATTGGATCTACAAAAATCCAGGCAGGCCGTGTCGGACCAAATACATCAAAAACAAAAGGTACAGGCTGAGGTGGATAACTGGAAAAACGAGGCTGAAGCTCAGGCTAAAAATGCTGCAGAAAGTTTTCAATACCAAAGTAAAGCTGCATCTCTTGATGCTGTCATTAAAAAATTGCAACTGGAGAATGCTTCTCTTAACGAAAAATTATCTGTTGCTGCAAATGATCATCTCAATGCAATTGCATCATCAGCAGAAAGTACCCATCTGCAGGGCCAGTTAGCGGATATGAAACTTAAATCAGGAATGCTGGAATCGGACCTGGTGACATTGCGACAAAATTTTTTAGTATTGGAAGAGAAATACAGCAAGCTCCAAAACGAAAAAAGTGTCCTTGAAGAACAACTTGTTTTACGTGCGATGACTTCAGTACCTCCTAATCCGGATGACCTGACAAAGATTGAAGGAATAGGACCTAAACTGGAAGAACTGCTGAATAAAAACAACATTTATACTTTTAAACAACTGGCA
Organism: Chitinophagales bacterium; assembly: GCA_031425315.1. Taxonomy (GTDB): domain Bacteria; phylum Bacteroidota; class Bacteroidia; order Chitinophagales; family Chitinophagaceae; genus Pollutibacter. The sequence continues at coordinate 5,018 of JANPJC010000294.1, read as the reverse complement.
GCGTCTGCGGCAACAGATCTGCATAAAATATTAAACGCAGCTGGAGAACAATACCGGATACACGATCCCTCAACATGGCCTGAACAGGCAAAACTGCTGGCTGAAGGTAAATTCGAAGCATTTGATCAGCTGACACTGGAATTAAAAGGAGGAAGAAGAATTTAACCTACTTTCTATTATTGATTACCGTGAGTTGTTAGCCGTGGGACTTTATTACGGCTGTAAAAGCAAGGCCATACATTTTTTAAGGCTTTCTGTCCATGGCTTTATCTGAATGCCAAAAACAGACTGAATTTTTGATTTATCCATTACTGAATAAAGCGGGCGTTGAGCAGGCGTTGGGTATTCCACTGTTGGAATGGGCAGTATTTCACAAGTTGCATTGAGCTCGTTTCTAATTACAGTTGCGAATTCAAACCAGCTGATCACTCCATCATTGCTGAAGTGATAAATGCCAGGCAGAGGTGTGGGATGCTGAATAATTTGAATGATGGTTTCGGCAAGATCGGCTGCATAGGTGGGTGAACCTATTTGATCACTCACAACTTTTAACTGAGGCTTATCTTTCATCAGCCACATCATCGTTTTTACAAAATTCTTTCCAAATTTTGAATACACCCATGACGTGCGAATGATAATGCTTCCGGGATAATTTTGTAAAACGAGTTTTTCGCCTTCAAGTTTTGAAGATCCGTAAACACTCTGCGGATTCACATTTGATAACTCGTCCAAAGGATGGTCTGCTTTTCCATCAAATACATAATCTGTTGATACATGGATAAATCCTGACTGAAACTCATTGCAGATTTTAGCGAGAATTCCGGGCGCTGTAGCATTGATAAGAAATGCCTGCTCCTTTTCTGATTCTGCTTTATCTACCGCAGTGTAAGCGGCACAATTGATACACCAGTTAAATTGATTCAATTCAAAAAGTGCTCGCACTGCTATTTCATTTTCAATAGCTAATTCATCCCGCGGAACAAAAAAGAAATGGAGAGATGGAAAAAGAACTGCAATCTGGCGGAGTTCCATGCCCAGTTGTCCATTGGCACCCGTCACCAGCACTTTCAGCTGTTTCATGGTGTGAATTCGAAGTTGTTTCTGCATTCAGCAAAGGAAGGATGAACAAGATCTTTTTCTGAAATGATAACATCTTTGGCTGGAATCTTCCAGTCAATATTCAGTTGCAGATCATTGTACATGATCCCTGCTTCAGATTCTTTATTATAAAGATTATCACATTTATACAACACTAATGCAGTAGGACTGAGAACAGAAAATCCATGAGCGAAACCTCTTGGAATGAGTACCTGCATTTTATTATCAGACGAAAGTTCTGCACTATAAACTTTACCGTAAGTGGGAGATCCTTTTCTTAAATCAACCATTACATCCAGGATTGTGCCATCAAGTACACGAACCAATTTCGCCTGAGCGTAAGGGTTGAGTTGATAATGCAATCCCCTGATCACACCATATACAGAGCTTGATTGATTATCCTGTACCCATTGGTGGTATTGCAGGTTATTGCCAAACACAACCTGGTTATAGCTTTCGAAAAAATGGCCCCGTGAGTCATTAAATACTTTCGGGGTAATAGTATAAAGGCCAGGAAAAGTGGTTTGTGTAAACTGCATATAAAAACGAGCCGTTAAAATTTGATAAATTACTTATAACCCTTTGACTATCTCACTACATACTGCTGGTTATAGTAATCCTTATAAGTTCCAGACAAAATATTCGCCGACCATTCTGTATTCTCTATGTACCATTCCACAGTTTTTTCCAGACCCTCTTCAAATTGCAGCGATGGCGTCCAGCCCAATTCCTTATTTATTCTGGTGGCATCAATAGCATATCTCAAATCGTGACCCGCTCTGTCTTTTACGTATGTAATTAATGAAGAAGATTCGCCTTCTGCCCTGCCGAGCTTTTTGTCCATAATACTGCAAAGCATATGCACCAGGTCGATATTCTTCCATTCATTAAAACCACCAATATTATAGGTTTCACCAATTTCACCTTTATGAAAAATCACATCAATTGCTCTTGCATGATCATTCACCCATAACCAGTCTCTGATGTTTTCGCCTTTACCATATACAGGCAGAGGTTTTTTATTAATGATATTATTTATCATCAATGGAATAAGCTTTTCAGGGAACTGATGCGAACCATAATTGTTCGAACAGTTTGAAATCACAACCGGAAGATGATATGTGTGATAATAAGCTTTTACAAGATGATCCGATCCTGCTTTTGAAGATGAATAGGGAGAGCGGGGATCGTAAGGAGTTGTTTCAGTGAAGAACCCTGTTGAACCGAGAGAGCCAAAAACTTCATCCGTTGACACATGATAAAATAATTTTCCTTCTTCACCTTTCCATGTATTCCGCGCAGCATTTAACAGAACGCCTGTGCCCAATACATTCGTTTTTACAAATGCAAGCGGGTCCATTATTGATCTGTCAACATGGCTTTCAGCTGCCAGATGAATAACGGCATCAAAACCATGCTCTGTAAATAACTGGTTAATGAAAGTTTCGTCGGTAATATCTCCTTTAACAAAACTATAGTTGGGCAACCCTTCAACATCTTTCAAATTTTCAAGATTGCCAGCGTAACTAAGTATATCAAGATTTACAATCTTATAATGAGGGTATTTATTCACCAGGAGCCTGATCACATGCGAACCAATAAATCCGGCTCCACCGGTTACTAAAATTTTCTTTTTCATCATTTATCAAATTACAGGCTCCAGTAAGAACGGCTGGTTATTTTACCTCTGAACACCCCTTTCAAATCAGCAATCATCGCCGATGATCTTGTCATGTTTACAAAATCAGCATCAGTCAGCGACAGGTATGGTTCGTGAGGAATTGCAATAATTACTGCGTCATAATCCTTTCCGTCATTTCTTACCAGGTTAAGTCCGTATTCTTCTTTCACTTCATCTGCTTCCGCAAAAGGATCTTCAACATCCACTTTGATATTAAATGACTGGATTTCTTTAACTGTATCTATGATCTTGGAATTACGGATATCACTCACATTTTCTTTAAACGTTACTCCCTTCACTAATACTTTCGCGTTATTTACATCCGGAGCATTACGCAGCACGTACTGTATTACCTTTCGTGCAACATTGCGAGCCATATTATCATTGATAAAACGCGAAGCAGAAATCACTTTTGCATCATAACCCATTGCTTCCGCTTTGTGCGTAAGATAATAGGGATCCACACCTATACAGTGACCACCTACAAGACCGGGAGAAAATTTAAGAAAATTCCATTTTGTACCGGCTGCTTCCAAAACATCATAAGTGTTGATCTGCAGGCGATCAAAAATCATCGACAATTCATTCATCAGGGCGATGTTTAAATCGCGCTGAGTATTCTCAATAATTTTCGCCGCTTCTGCAACTTTTATAGATGTTGCACGATGCACTCCTGCATCAACAACTATTTCATAAGTTTTCGCAATTTCATCCAATGAAACATCATCGCAACCTGAAACTATTTTCACTACAGAACGCAGTGTATTTTTCTTATCGCCCGGATTTATTCTTTCAGGAGAATAACCCAGTTTAAAGTCTACTTTATTTTTAAGGCCTGATTCTTTTTCGATAACAGGCAAACAATCTTCTTCTGTGCAACCAGGATAAACTGTAGATTCAAAAACCACATAGTCTCCCCGCTTTACCACTTTCGCGATGGTACGTGAGGCTCCAAGGACGGGCTTAAGATCTGGTACATTGAATTTATCTACCGGTGTGGGTACTGCAACAATAAAAAATTTGGCCTGTTTCAATACATTGATATCATCAGTAAAAACGATATCCTTGCCGGCGAAATCTTCAGTTTTTACTTCCTTGCTGGGATCGATGCCATGCCGCATTAATTCTACTCTCTTGTGACTGATATCGAATCCTATCACTGAAATTCTTTTTGCAAACTCCAATGCTATAGGCAGGCCCACATAGCCTAACCCGATAACTGCCAGCTTTGCTTTTTTATCTAGTAAATCCTGATAGATCAGCATATTATTTAACGCTTTTAAACTCTTTGGGTTGTTTAATTAATTCTTCCATCGGAAGCGACTTAAAATATTCATAGGTAATCTTAAGGCCATCAGCCCTGCTAACTTTTGGTTCCCAACCCAGAATAGATTTAGCTTTCGAAATATCAGGTTTTCTTTGTTTGGGGTCGTCTACAGGCAGGGGTTTATAAATAATCTTTTGTGTAGTACCGGTTAGTTTGATAATTTCTTCTGCAAACTCTTTTAATGTTATCTCACTCGGATTACCAACATTAACCGGGTATGCATAATCACTCATCAATAATCTGTATATACCTTCAACAAGATCATCTACATAGCAGAATGACCTGGTTTGGCTGCCATCGCCAAATACAGTAAGATCTTCACCCCTCAACGCCTGACCAATAAAAGCCGGCAAAGCACGGCCATCATTTAGTCTCATTCTTGGACCATACGTATTAAATATGCGAATGATTCTTGTTTCAACACCATGAAATGTATGGTATGCCATCGTAATGGATTCCATAAATCTTTTGGCCTCGTCATATACACCACGCGGACCAACAGGGTTTACATTTCCCCAATAGTCTTCTGTTTGCGGATGCACCAGCGGATCACCATAAACTTCTGATGTAGAGGCCACCAGCATTCTGGCTCCTTTGGCTTTGGCCAATCCCAAACAGTTATGTGTACCATGAGATCCTACCTTCAAAGTCTGAATAGGTATCTTGAGATAATCAATAGGACTTGCCGGTGAAGCAAAGTGGAGAATGTAATCCAGCGGACCTGAAATATGGATATACTTTGAAACATCATGATGATAAAATTCAAAGTCCTCCAATTTGAAAAGATGTTCAATATTTTTCAAATCTCCGGTGATAAGATTATCCATCCCGATCACCTTATATCCTTCCTTAATGAATCTGTCGCAGAGATGTGAACCAAGAAAACCTGCGGCGCCTGTAATGAGAATTCTT
>JANPJC010000293.1:0-6183 GCA_031425315.1 Chitinophagales bacterium | reverse complement strand
AATTTTAAGGCACGATTGTTTACTGATAAGATATTTGAGACAACCCAAATTGGTTGTCTCTTTTTTATGGCAAATCATAGCAACAGATTAATCAACGAAACCAGCCCCTATCTTTTACAACACGCCTATAACCCGGTCGATTGGTATCCATGGGGGCATGAAGCCTTGCAAAAAGCAAAAGATGAGGACAAACCAATCCTTGTGAGCATTGGTTATTCGGCCTGTCATTGGTGCCACGTCATGGAAAAAGAAAGCTTTGAAGATGAATCGGTGGCGGAAATGATGAACAGGGATTTTGTAAACATTAAAATAGACAGGGAAGAAAGGCCCGACCTGGATCATATATATATGGATGCGTTACAGGCCATGACGGGCAGTGGTGGCTGGCCTTTGAATATATTTTTAACACCAGAAGGGAAGCCATTTTATGGTGGAACATATTTTCCACCGAAACCTGTGCAGAATCGTCCATCTTGGAAAGACATTTTGTTTGGCATCGCATCGGCTTATAAAGAGAAGAAAGAAGAGATTGCTGAACAGGCGGATGAAATGGTAAAACACCTTGAAAAAACAAATGGGTTTGGAATTGGTAATGCTACTGAAAATATTTTTTTTAACCGGGATAGGCTTCATGAAATGAAGACCCAATTGATGTCGAATGCAGATAAAAAATGGGGCGGTTTTGGACGTGCACCAAAGTTTCCGCAAACCTTCATCATTCAATACCTGCTTCATTACTATTATTACTTCCGGGATGAAGAATCTTTACAACAGGCATTACTAAGCATTGATAAAATGATACAGGGCGGTATTTATGATCAGGTGGGTGGCGGGTTTGCGCGGTATTCAACCGATGGAGAATGGCTGGCGCCTCATTTCGAAAAAATGACTTACGACAATGCCCTGCTCCTTTCCGTTATAGCTGACGCTTATGCTATCACTAACAATGAGGGATATGCGGATATTATAAAAGAAACGCTGGATTTTATGTTCAGGGAAATGATGTCAGAAGAAAATGGATTTTATTCAGCCCTTGATGCAGACAGCGAGGGAGTGGAAGGCAAATTTTATACCTGGCAGAAAAAAGAATTTGTCGAAAATGCAGGTCCCGAAGGTGCTTTATTGGCTGAACTGTATGGCATAACCGAAAATGGCAACTGGGAACATACCAATATTCCGTGGTTAAAAGAAAACCTTGAGACATTCGCGTCAGCAAAAGGTTATCCCATAGAACTGCTCAGGAAACATCTTAAAACCACAAAACATCAGTTACTGGAAGCCCGGTCGAAAAGAGTAAGGCCGCAAATTGACGACAAATGTTTACTGGGCTGGAATGCGTTGATGAATACTGCACTAACTAAATGCCATCGTGTGGTGCGGGATGATGGATATCTGAATATGGCGGAACAGAATATGCAGTTTATTTACAGGCATTTTTTCAATGAGGCAACGGGCATGTGGTATCATACGTTTAAAAATGGTATTGCAAAATATCCTGCTTTTCTTGACGACTATGCATATCTTATTCAGGCGTTGATTGCTCTTCATGAAACTACAGGCAAAATAATTTATCTTGATCGGGCGCAAAAACTTACAGATGAGGTAATTGAGTTTTTTACAGATGACTCATCTCCAATGTTTTTCTATACCCGAAAGGATCAGGATGATGTAATTATCAGGAAAAAGGAAGTTTATGATGGGGCTGTTCCATCTGGAAACGCAGTGATGGCAGTTAACCTCCATAAACTGGGAATTCTTTTAGATAATGCAGATTGGCGGAATAAATCCACAGTTATGGCGTTATCCGTATGTGAAATGGCGGCGCGTTATCCATCCTCATTTGGTTTATGGGCAGGATTGATTGCTGAAAAAACTGTTGGGACTGTTGAAATTGTGCTGGTTGGAGAAGATGCTTCGTTAAAATCAAGTGAAATTCTCAAAGCATTTATCCCCAACAAAGTGTTTCAATGGTCGGCAGATCCAGATGAGAGTAAACCATTACTCAGAGGGAAACCCGCTTCCACACGAACAGTGTACTATTTATGCAGGGATTATTCCTGTAAAAAACCGGTGGATAATTCAGAGGAATTATTACAACTTATTGAAAAGGACAGGTTAAGTTAAAAGTTCAAAAGCACAATAACTACGACCACAAAGCGTTTATTTATTGGCGCAAATCCAGTGTTTTCGCCTTGTTAAAAATTAATACAAGATTGATTATCATAGAAAATCTATTGAATTTTTTAGTTTATATTTGTCCACATACCCTTTAATTTTTGTTATGAAAATGAAAAGCCTTCTGCTCAACCTGGTAACACTAATACTTCTCACTCTTGTAGTGGCTAGTTGTGGTAAACTTGGAAAGTCCAAATCCAAGGGGTTACCTGTGGACGGGCAATTACATGGTATATCACCTGGCGCGAAGTATAATCTTCCGAAACCTCCCGGCATGGTCTATGTTCCGCAGGGAACATTTCACATGGGGCCGAGCGATGAAGATATCAGCTACGCGTTCACAGCAAGAAACAAACAGATTTCAATTAATGGATTCTGGATGGATGCAACAGAGATCACCAACAATGAGTATCGTCAGTTCATGCAGTGGGTGCGCGATTCTATCGCAGCCTCAATTCTGAACTACAAGAAACCTGGTGGAGATGGAGTTGAAATCATCGACTGGAAAAAAGCAACGACTATTAAATGGGGTGATCCAAAAACATTGGAGCAACTTAATGCAATGATCGTTACTCCTGACAACAGGATCTTTGGAAAGAAAGAAATCGATGCTGACAAGCTCATTTATCGCTCAGAGATTTTTGATTACAAAGAAGCGGCCAAAAGAGAAAATGCTACTAAGCCCCGTTCTGCATTCATCGTGAAAAAAGATATCAAAGTTTATCCTGACACATTGGTGTGGATCCGTGACTTCTCTTACTCTTATAATGAGCCGATGTCTAAAAGATATTTCTCTCATCCTGCATTCGGAAATTATCCTGTTGTAGGGGTGAGCTGGAAACAGGCTACAGCTTTCTGCGAATGGAGAACTAATTATCTTAATTCCTTTTTGGAATCCAAGAAGAGAGTTACTGAATCTGATTTCCGTTTGCCAACTGAAGCAGAATGGGAATACGCAGCACGCGGTGGTCGTTCACAGGCACCATACCCATGGGGCGGTTATTACTTAAGAAACAAAAAGGGTTGTTTACTGGCTAACTTCAAACCTGGCCGTGGTAACTATCCTGAAGATGGAGGTTTTTATACTGTGCGCGCTGATGCATACTGGCCAAATGATTTCGGTCTGTATAACATGGCAGGTAACGTTTCAGAAATGACTTCCTCTTTGTATTATGAAGGAGCTTATAACTTCCAGCATGACATGAACCCGGATATTCGCTGGAATGCAAAAGAAAGCGATCCTCCACGTATGAAACGTAAAGTTATTCGTGGTGGTAGCTGGAAAGATGTTGGCTACTTCCTTCAGACAAGTGCACGTAATTATGAATATATGGATACTGCTAAGTCATATTTAGGTTTCCGTTGTGTGATCGATCTTCCTCCTACTCCTGGTAAGAAAAAATAGTACTCATAAGGCAATTTTTTATCTCTTTTATTTATAAATCCCCATGCTATGTAAAGTGAAAATCTTTACATAGCATGTTATTCCCTGAAAACCAAATTAAATCAATTCAAAAACATCAATCATGGCAGGTACAAACAAATCAGTTGACAGGCTCGCGAATATTATTGTATGCGTAGGCGCGGCAGTCGTAATCTTCGGAGCTTGGGCTAAAATATTACATAAGCCCTATGCCGACTTCATGCTTACAGTAGGTCTTCTTACAGAGGCCGGTATCTTTATCTTCTATGCATTTTTACCCCCTCCAGGTCAGGAAATGACAAAAATTGCTGAAGCATTACCTCAGATGATGAGTGGTAGCAAAGGCAATCCAGCGCTGGCCCAAATGGACAAATTATTACAGGAAGCAGACATCAATCCAGCTAACCTGAAAAGATTAAGCGACAACTTTTCTAAATTCGGAACTACAGTTGAAAAAATGAGCGATATCGCTGATATCACTTCTGCAACTGCCGATTATACTAAAAAGACTAAAGAAGCAGCAACGGCATTGGGAACAATGAAAGATGCTTATGTAAGTGCAGCAAGCACAGTACAGCATTTTAACCAGGCTGCTGACAGCACAAAAGCTTTCCACGAACAGGTTCAGACTTTGACTAAAAATCTTGGTTCATTGAACACGATTTATGAAATCGAATTGCAGGATACCAACAATCACCTGAAAGCTATGAACAACTTCTATAGCAATATGGTGAATGCGTCTACAACAATGCAAAACAGCGTTGATGATGCTAAGAAAACACAGGAACAAATTGCTTTACTGGCTAAAAACCTGGGTAACCTCAACAATGTTTATGGAAACATGTTAGCTGCCATGCAGGGTCGTGCATAATCGACCTGACTGAAAAACCTAATCTAATCAATTTAAATCCAGATAAGTCATGGCACTACCCAAAGAGCCCAGGCAAAAGATGATCAACATGATGTACCTCGTGTTGACCGCATTGCTTGCGCTGAATGTATCCGCAGAAATCATCAACGCCTTTAAAGTGGTGGATAATAGCTTAACGCAGTCCAACACAGTACTGAGTACTTCAACAAAATCAGTTTACGATAATTTCACAGAGTTAATAAAGGATCCCAAAACCGCTGAAAAAGCTGCTATTTGGAAACCTAAAGCTGATAAAGCAAGAGAAATCGCTACCAATGCATATAATGTAATCGACAAATTGAAATTGGATTTAAAGAAGGAAGCAGGATTTGATCCGGCTGCCAACGGCGATTCAACATTTAAAGAAGATAATATTGATGCAGCCACCCGCCTATTCGATGTGAAAGGTGAAGGCAAGACCCTTTATACCACATTGGAGAAATTCAGGAAAGATATATTGGAAATTGATCCTGAGATGGCTAAATCTCTTGGAGCAAAATTGCCAATCAATCTGGCTTCTCCTGCATCTAAAACAGGCAGCACAAAAACCGGTGATGCAATTAAAGACTGGACCTTCAGTTATTTTCACATGACACCAACTGTAGCTGCTTTAACTATGTTGAGCAAGTTTCAGAATGACATTAAAAATACAGAAAGTCAGGTAGCAACTTATTGCATCAATCAGGTTGGAACAGTAAAAGTGATATACGACAAATTTGTTCCATTGATAGGTACAAATTCAAACTACTTCATGCCTGGCGAAGAGATGGAAGTACAAGCTGGTTTGGGTGCATTCAATGCATCTGTAAAACCAACTGTAACTATAGATGGCAAGCAATTGAATGTGGATGAAACAGGTGTTGCTACAACTAAATTCAATGTTGGTGGAACAGGTTCACGTAAAATGCGCGTAAGTGTTAAATACGTAGATCCGCAGTCAGGAGAAATGAAAGAAACATCAAAAGATATTGAATATACTGTCGGTGCAGCCTCAGGTGTTGCAGTATCTGCAGATAAAATGAACGTACTGTATATCGGAGTTGATAACCCGCTTACCATCACCGCTGGTGCCGGTAGCGAAAAAGTATCAGCTCAGTTTAGTGGTGGTACGATCAGCAAAGCAGGTGGTAGCAAATATATCGCTAAACCAAGCGCTGGTTCTTCTGGCGAACATAATGTTACTGTGTTGGTGGAAGGAAAACCTGCAGGTAAAGTAATCTTCAGGGTTAAACAATTACCTAATCCAACCGCTTACGTTGGAAATTTAAAGCCGGGTCCAGTAGGATCCGCTATAATAAGAGCTATGGGCGGAGTAATTGCAAAATTAGAGGATTCTGAGTTTGCGGCAGCCTTTGATGTCGTAAGTTATGATTTAGGAGTTATGAATCAGGGTGAAGACTATCAACAGGTCACAAATAATGGATCCAGATGGACCGGCCAGGCCGCAACTTTGATGAGTAAGGTTAAACCTGGTTCGATTGTAACGATAACAAATATCAGGGTTATTGATCCTGCAAAGAAACAAAGAACACTATCAAGCAGTTTATCATTTAACCTGAAATAGTTTTAACAATAGAACTGAATCTGAATCGTTTATTTTGTAGATTAAATCTTCGACCATGAAATTCCATTTGGCAAAATATCTTCTTCTGGTAGTGGCACTTGGGCTGTTTGT
>JANPJC010000292.1:0-8402 GCA_031425315.1 Chitinophagales bacterium | reverse complement strand
ACTTCATGTGCCAGGCTTTTATCTTTCATAATTGTAGCAGCCATCTCATGTGCCTGATCTTCCGGAATACCTTTCGCCATATATATTAGTGCCAACTCTTTTGCTTCGCCTTCAGGATTGGTTTCCAGTTCATCCATTTCGAGCTGCATCTGATTTTCATTCAACTCCTGCGAACTTTTTACAGATATCCACTCACCCAGCGCCATCGATAAAGCTCCTGCCAGCAAACCCGCAATGCCGGTAAGCAGGACTGTTTTCCCTCCTTCAGTCGCTCCGGCAATGCCCATTACTAAACTAAAATTAGAAACAAGTCCATCATTTCCACCCAATACTGCAGCCCTTAGTGCATTGCCGCCCATTGACCGATGGCGCTTTTCAAATCTCGCCAATGCCGGGCCCGACACATTCGATTCCTTTTCTGCAAGCGAACGAAGAATAGTAACATGTGTGGTTTCAGTTCCGGTAATGGGCATAGATCGTTTTCGCTTTTCAGCTATTACTGCCCCGGCGACAGATTTTTCTGTATCCATCAATGTACCTAACACATAATCATAACCGAACAATTTACCAATGCGGTTGAGTGTTTTTGCCCTGAATGATGGAAGAGGAAATGTCGTCACACCCTTTTTCTTTAAAAATGCCTCAGCGTGACTTTTTTCTATTTCACTCATCTGCGCAAAAACATTTGCTATTGATGCGTCTGATTCATTCTCAGCAAGCTTACCGTAGAGAAAACTTGCATCTACCTCAGTCTGAATATTTTGATTGACTCTGTTTTTCATGTATACATGTATTGAATGATCAGTCCGGGTTTACGGTAATGATTGCATTCAATGTATTACTATCCTTTCAATTTTTATATGATTATCATCAACACGCAAGCAGGAGGCAGGAGGAACAGCCGATTCCTTCGTGAATCGTGAATCGATAATCGTGAATAAAACAGCCAATACAAATAACGTATTGGCTGTTTTGGTAGTGGCAAGGCATGCCTTGCCGCTACTTTAGTACTCCGATGACAGACTGTTCACATGCAACATAAAACTTAAAACTGTATTGGCTGTTCCTCTGTGCCCTTTGTTCCTTTGTGGCCCTCTGTGTCCAAACACGGAGAGGCAGAAGGGAACAGCGGCTTCCTTCGTGAATCGTGAATCGTGAATTAAACAGCCAATACTAATATTGTATTGGCTGTTTAATGTATTAACGTAAAACATAGAACGTAAAACGTATAACCTGTATTGGCTGTTCCTGCTACTTGTGCAAGGAGAGAGTATTTGATTTCTGTTTTTCAAAGGCTTTCACTTTCTGTATAATCGCAGCACCTACTTTTTTCCCCATTTCCAATCCCACTTCATTATCTGTTCTGAAATGAATACCTCCCTGGAACCTCGACTCCGCGCCATCTACAGCCCTCTTCCGGAAATAAGCCTGATCGGCAGGGAAAAAATCGGAATATACTTCCGCCATTACACTACCCAGCATCGCATGTCCCGAAGGGTAACCCGGAAACGGTGGCGTAAAAAATAAAACCGGATGAAACGTGGTATCATATTGATCGGGCCTCGTGCCCCAGTAAGCATATTTCGCGTCCCAGCAGGCTGTAAAGCCATCGTACATCGCTACAGCGCTGATGGCGTACAATCGGGCAGCTAATGGAGGGTTCAAATGAATATTATACTCTAACACTTTTTTGTGTAATACTTCATCCCAAAATGACTCGCTGGCGAAATAAAATGCATTGGCCATGGAAGGGAAATTGGGCTTGAATGTTTTCAGCTCCTGCATGTCTTTTGCAAAATCAGGCGGAGGCCCGGGCCTGAATTGACTGCTGCTGTCGAGTAACACCGTTTTATTTTTCCCGGCCATTGGAAACATAGGAGTTCCCTGCCAGATTCCTTTTCCTTCCGGTCTCTTACCATCCCATTGCTGCTTTACCGGGTATCCTTTTGTTTGTTCAATTTCCTTCAATGCAATTCGCTGTCCGAGGGCAAAACCATCTTTGGTATCCGAAGGATAGGCAACGCCTGAAGCAATCCTGGCCTCAATCATCTGTTGCGAAAGTTTACGAACAGAGTCGGCCATATCAGGAAAAAAATGAGCGATAATAGTAACGGCTACGCCTGCTGTAACAGCGTGTTCGCAGGGATAGGAAGGACTGTGCGGATCAGGTACATATGCTTTGATTCTTTTATCTGATTCAAATGGTCTTGGCCTGTTGACTGCATATTTGATATCCCAGGCCGCAACCGTGGCGTCATATGTTGCAACACTTAAAAGCATATTGGCTAAAGCGCCGTTATTACCGGCGCCAGACATCCATAAGCCCGCCATCATATTCATCCAGCGATATCCCGGCGATCCTGCATTCCAGTATTGAATCTGCTGAAGCATCGACGGATCAATGGATTGCTGCATTCGAATGACCTGCGATTTTTCACTGGATACATCTGATAATGGCTTAACCCAGTATTCTTTTACCGTAGGAATAAACCAGGTGGGCCACTTTCCTGCAGTGGGTTCAACCTGCGCAAAGCCGTTAAGCGAAAAGATAAATACAAATAAAATGGATAAATTCTTTTTCATAAACTGGTAATTGATGAACAAGAATATTCAATAATGGAAATCAAAAATCGGTAAGTCTACGCAATGCAGTAAATCGTAAACAAACGACAGATATTTGAATATCAAAGAATCCGGAATGAATTCAAAAAATGAAACAATTGTATAAGGCGAATTAAAAAGGATATTGATTGACTGCATACTGTATTTGGTTGACGCAAAAAGCCTATCTGTATAGAATGTCTTTAATCGGGTTAGAATTACCGACATTTAGCGCAGAATTGTAATATGAACATACCCTTCGACAAAGACCGCATTAAGCTTTTTCTAAAAATCGGCAGCGCTTACCTGTCGATGTCTTTATTTGGCAATCTGGTGATGGATTCATCCAATTTTCTGCCAGCAGGTTTGATGAATGAGATATGGATGGCCATCTTCATTTTTGCGATGGTCTATTTTTTTTATGAATACATTTTTCAGAGAATCCGCACTAAGGAGATTACCATTTCTATTGTTGTGATTTTTACGCAGTTTTTTATCAGCACTTTTGGAATGTACATATGGCGAAAAATCGGCATTGGGCTTTCCATTTTTACGCCTATAAAAACTTATGCCGATACGGGGAAACTACTGGGTGATCTAATGGGCGATAGTGTTGGCGCCTTGCTGTTTTTCGGCATTGTAAGACATATTTATTTTTATAGAAAGCTAAAAAAGACCGCGCAGCTGCTAAGGATTGAGAAACAGGAAGCAGAATTAAACTATCTCAAATCACAAACCAATCCGCATTTTTTGTTCAATACATTAAATAACATTTATTCACTCGCGCGTGACAAATCAGATCTTGCGCCGGAGTCTATTCTCCGGTTGTCGAAAATCCTGCGTTTCATGTTGTACGAAGCCGGCGGAAATTTTATCAGTATAGAAAAGGAATTGAAGATTATCACGGATTATGTCGAACTCGAAAAGTTGCGTTATGACGAATCTTTACAGGTTAACTATAATTATGATGTGGAAGATATGAAGCAATCACTGCCGCCTTTGTTGTTAATTCCATTAGTGGAAAATGCATTCAAACACGGCGTCTCTGAAACCCGGAACCGGCCATTTGTAGATATACACTTGTCTGTAAATATGAGGCAATTAAAATTTGTAGTAAAAAATTCTGCAGACGGCACAGGCAGTGAACAGCCGATTGTTGAAAACATAGGGCTTTCAAATCTACGCAGGCAATTACAGTTGCTGTACAAAGAATATTCACTTGATGTATTACCAGGAGAGACAGTTTTTACTTCCACATTAAAAATCAACCTCGCCAGTCATGTCTAAAATAAAATGCATTGTGGTGGAAGATGAACCACTGGCGGTAAAAGTGCTTGCAGATTATATCACAGCTGTTCCATTTCTTGAATTACAATCCACTTTTAAAGATGCGATATTGGCAACGGAATACCTGCGCGATCATCAGCCTGATTTAATTTTTTTAGATATTCATCTGCCAAAATTAAAAGGCATGGCATTTTTGAAAACCCTTGCTCATCCGCCTGCAGTAATAATTACCACTGCATATCATCAATACGCTGTGGAAGGTTTTGAATTGAACGTAACTGATTATCTGTTGAAGCCATTTGAATTCGAGCGTTTCCTCGTTGCAGTGAACAAGGTGAAGATTGCACAAAATGAAAAAGGCCTTCCCGTTAGCGATGTTAAAGACTACCTCTTCATCAATGTGCAGAAGAAAAAAGTGAAATTATTATTTGATGAAATTCTATATATCGAAAGTCAGCGCGAGTACATCAAAATCGTCACCACCCGAAGAGAATTTATTTCGAAGATGAGTACCTCTGAAATTGAAGAGCTGCTGCCACCTAATGCTTTCAAACGTATACATCGTTCCTTCATCATATCGCTGAATAAAATCGATTCTTACAATACTGAAATGGTGGAGGTAGGTGGCAATGCGATACCGGTTGGAAGGGGATATCGGGAGGTGCTGGAAAATCTTTAGTTATGTGGAGTTAGATAGTCTGCTTTGGATCTGAATTCAATTTCACCCGGTATTGTTTTTTTCGATGAATTTAATATCTTTAAGTACCAACGTTTTGCATTTCTAAACTAACTGCCATTGAACATGACTGTGAAAAGCAAATTCCGCAGATACATACATACTGCATTTATTATAATCCCGATGACATTGCTGATGACATTTATTGCCTGCATCTGGAATTCAGGTTGGCAAACGGGACTGGGTGTTCATTTCATTAAAACCTGGCTTGTAATGTTTCCGGTTGCGTATTGCGCAGCACTTATCATTTTCCCTTTTGCCGGGAGGTTGACAGGAAAAATGAACTTCATAGATTAAAAAATAGGAGCTGTTATCAACTCCCATTATAAATCTTATGATCAATCTTTATTTCTTCAACAACTTTAATATAGTCTGTTGATTTTTAAGAATTAAGTCTAATGTTTTCTGGTTTTTGAGAATGGTTTTCTGGTTGCCCATTATTTCTTTTTGATTTCCTAAGATGGTGCCCTGGTTGGCTTTCAACGCCTTTTGATTTTCCACAATCAATTTTTGATTGGATTGAATAACTCCCTGATTTTTCAGAATTGCGCCCTGGTTTGTTTTGATCGCGCCCTGATTTTTCAGGATAGCTCCCTGGTTTGTTTTGATTACACCCTGGTTACCTTTAATAATTTTCTGATTACCTTTTATTGTTTCCTGATTGTTAACAACAACATTGCTGTTTGATGCTTCTGCCATTTTTGTAAGTATTAATGATGAATAAAAATTGTGTGAATAGTAGTTTCTAAAATATGAAAAAATACGACAGCGTTTAGCTGAAGTTCATTTGCATAATTTAAGTTTTCACTGTCGGTTAACCGCTATTTTCGTTTAGGTACCGGGATCTTTGCAGCATCAATGGGGGCGGGTACTATTACCTGCGGCACATAATTTCTATCAATCAGCTCATTCATTGGAATACGTTTAGTCAACAGCCCCAGTTTCAATCCCTGATCCTGAATTTGCTGCAGGTCTTCGTCGGTGGGTGTCAGTTGCAAATAACTCACCCGCTTAGGGTCGGCCGTTAAAACATAATTCAATACTTTTTCATCCTGCCGGTAATAAGGCGCTGCCAGCTTCGCTGCTTCTGCACGATGTGTTTCCGCCCAGGCTCCTGACTGCGCAATACCGCGAACGAGGTCTGTTACCACTTCCGGATGATCTCTTATCAGGTCTTCATGTACAACCAAAGCGCAGGAAATAAAATTAGGCCAGATATCCCTTGCATAATAAAGAATTCTTCCAATGCCATCCAATTCAGCTTTTGCACAAAAAGGCTCTCCAACAAAATATGCATCAATTGCTCCGGCAGCGAGCGAAGTGGGCATGTCCGGAGGAGGCAATATGACAAAACTGATATCTTCGGCACTCATTCCATTTTCTTCCATCAACTTATGTACAACAAAATGTTGGTTACTGTACAAACTAGGAATCGCCATTATTTTTCCTTTAAGATCTAAAAGGCTTCTGATGCGACTATTCTTCGCTACAACAATTTCAGATCCGTCGCGGTGACCCAGGTAACAGATTTTTATAGGCACACCCTGTTCCCTGAGTTTCATTGCCAGCGGTACTATCATAAAAGTAGCCTGAACCTGTTTAGCTTCAAGTGCACTTACCACTGTTGGAAAATCAGAAAATACCCTCGAATTAAAATTAGTATTGGTGGACGTTGTTTTAGATGCAAAATCGGTAACGGGACAGGTTAGGTGACAGGTGACTGGAAGATAACCGACAGTTAATTCGCGGGTAGCCGATTGATTTCCGCCCTCATGAATAACATCTCTTTTATTGAATGCATTTACCGAAAGCCAGGGCTGGTAACGAAGTAAACCCAGAACCGTTAGCATCAGAATGATACCAATTATTAACCTGGTTAGTGTAAATTTCATTTTAAGCCGCAATCAAAATTTATAATCAAAATACTTTTATGCAGTAATAGTTTCAAAAAGGCAAAGTAATACATTCATAGGTGAAGGGGAAAATTATCTACTGCTTTTAAAAATCAACTATGCTTTCAACCCCAATTCGTGCATCACTGTTTTAATGGCTGTAATCACTTCAATATCGGCTACATCTCTGGGCCGTTTCGAATAAACAATTAACTCTTTTGAAATAGTTGCCGGCCTGTTGGTCAATACCAGGATACGATCTGCCAGCTGAGCCGCCTCTTCAATGTCGTGCGTTACAAACACTACAGTTCGCGGCCGTTTTTCGAGTACCCTTACCAGTTCCCACCTCATTTTAAGCCTGGTTTGATAATCCAATGCAGAGAATGGCTCATCCATTAAAAGGATATCGGTATCGCCTGCAAGCACCCTTGCCAATTCTACACGTTGCTTCATTCCGCCGGATAACTGATGGGGATAGTGATCTTCGAAACCTTCAAGATGAATCAGTTCGATCAGTTCATGCAATTCATCTTTTTGCAATGCTTCTTTCCCTTTTGATCTTAACCCCATTGCAATGTTTTCTGCTACGGTCAACCAGGGAAAAAGACCGTCTTGCTGATAAACGGTACGAGTCACTCCGGTTTTTTGGATTGTTCCCTGATCCGGTTCAATATAACCTGAAAGCAAATTTAAAATCGTCGTTTTTCCGCAGCCTGAGGGGCCCACCATTACTAAAACTTCCCCGGCATTCACTGAAAAGCTCAATTCTTTCAGCACCGAAACCTTTCCAAAACTTTGAGAAACATTTTGTAGCTCAAGGCGGTTATTCGAAATTCTATCTTTCATAACCCCAGCTTACATTTGGTAATTTTGTTAACTGTGCAAGCAATCTGTCTATACCCATACCGAGTACGCCAATGACAATCATATAACATACTGCTGAATCCAGCCGTAGTCCATTTCGTGCTTCCCAGATGCCATAACCCAGGCCGTCCTGACACCCTACCATTTCAGCGGCAACTATAACCACCCACGCAATGCCATAACTTACACGTAATGCTGTAATCACCTGAGGAAGCACGGCAGGAAAAGTCACTTTAGTGAGCAGTTCAAAACCAGTATAATTATAATCTTCAGCCACCCTGAAATAGATATTCGGAATAGTTGACACGGCGGCCATTGTTGCCAGAACAAGAGGAAAAAAAGTAGCCATAAAAATCAAAAATATCGCTGGTTTATCACCGATATGGAACCAAAGAATAGCAAAGGGTATCCATGCCAGCGGCGACAAAAATCGAAAAAAATTTAGCATTGGCAGAAATGCCTGCCTTGCCCGAAGATGTTGACCCAAACACAAACCTGCCGGTATGCCAAGTGCAGCCGAGATGACAAAACCCACAGCTACTCTCCATAGCGAGGCAATAATATCATTCAAAAGTCTGCCTGCCAGCAGCTCTTCCCTGAAACGCTTCAAAACAGACAGTGGTGAGGGTAGTGCATAAGCAGGAAACAAAGCTGTATATGACACCGCAAACCAAATGGTTATAAAACCAAGCAGTATTAACAGTGGCATTACATAACTATATACTGAATTGTATTTGTTTTTTATCGATTTCACTGTGATTGGGTTCTTCGATGTTTGCTCCGGTCATTCCAGATTTCAAACTGATTGTGATATATCCGTAACCTTGTTGAAAATAGGGAGAATATATGATATTGTAAAAATGGCGATGTGTCTTCTGACATTCAACCAATTGACACCATTTCCGGCGGATGATATTTTAAAAGATGGATACAAACCTTCTTTCACATAAATCCATTATTTTTACTCCCCTTTGGAAGAAGAGTATTTGGGCGATACCTGGCTGTTTAAAACTTCGCACTTC
>JANPJC010000291.1:0-30641 GCA_031425315.1 Chitinophagales bacterium | reverse complement strand
ATCAGTTCAGTATCAATGTAGCAGCTGCAATACCAGTTGCACCAACGCTGATTAATCCGATCAGTGATGAGACTGTTCCATTTAATACGACTTCAACAATTATCAGTCTGAATAATGTGTTTGCTGATGATGAAGGAAATAACAATATCAGTTTTTCTATCACCGGCAATTCCAACAATGCATTGATCACTGGTACTGCAATCAATAGTACTTCACTAACATTATCCATTGCACCAGGACTCTCAGGTTCATCAACTATAACCGTAAGAGCCACCGACAGTGATGGACTATTTGTGGAAGATCAATTCAGTATCAATGTAGCAGCTGCAATACCAGTTGCACCAACGCTGATTAATCCGATCAGTGATGAGACCCTTCCTTTCAATACGACTTCAACAAACATCAGTTTAAATAATGTGTTTGCTGATGATGAAGGAAATAGCAATATCAGTTTTTCTATCACCGGCAATTCCAACAATGCATTGATCACTGGTACTGCAATCAATAGTACTTCACTAACATTATCCATAGCACCAGGACTCTCAGGTTCATCAACTATAACCGTACGAGCTACAGACAGCGATGGACTTTTTGTGGAAGATCAGTTTGTGATTACAGTGAGTCCACCAATAGCGTTTGCCCCGGTAATCGCCAATCCAATTCCTGATCAATCTTCTGCATTCAATACAACCAGCAAAACTGTTAGTTTTACCAATACATTTACTGACGACAAAGGATTATCCAACCTCACGTATACCATTAGCGGCAATTCAAACACTGCATTAGTCACTAATGCAACGATAAGTGGTACAACAATAACGCTTTCAATTGCTGCAGGACTATCCGGCTCCTCTACTATAAAGCTGAAAGCAACTGACAGCGACGGTCTGTTTGCAGAGGATCAATTTGAACTTACTGTTGCTGCTCCGGCGCCAACGACAATTCTGATCAATAGCGGTGGTCCGTCATTTCTGTTCCAGGGCAGCACCTGGTCTGCAGACAAAAACTTTAGTGGGGGATCGACGCTAAGCAATAACGTGAGTATCGCGGGCACTACCAATGACCAGTTGTACCAAACAGAAAGGAATGGCAATCATAGTTACTCCATCCCTGTTACTAATGGCCGGTACACAGTTAGTTTACATTTTGCAGAAATTACATTTAATGGATCCAATAAAAGGAAATTCAATGTGAACATAGAAAACGGACAGGGGACTCTGATCAACTATGACATTTTCTCCAAAGCGGGCGGTTCAAAAAGAGCGGTGGTGGAACAATTTATTATTAATGTTGCTGATGGTAATCTAGATATCGCCTTTGTGAATGTAAAAAATAACGCTAAAATATCCGGTATTGAAATAACCTCCTCTGCTACCACACGTGTTGCGAATGGAATTTCAGCAGGTATATCTGATAAACAAAACGAGGTCATTTCAATTGAGACTATAGGAGCTGCAAATGCCTTTCCTAATCCGTTTTCAAATTCAGTAAATATTTCATTCCATCTCAAACATTCAGGTAAAGTAAATATGCAGCTGGTCAATTCAAATGGTCAAATCATCAGGCATTACCCGGCAGAATATTTACCGGCAGGATCAGTCTACAGAAAAGAATTCCAGGCTGACAATCATCCTTCAGGCATCTATTATTACCGGATCATGACAGATACCGGTGAAATTAAAACAGGCAGAATTATATTGGCCAGATGAGGTAAAAGAATATTCGTTTAGAAAAATTCAGAGGAAGAATACTGCCGCGGTGACAAGAAGTTTGTTCAAATAAAAGATTGTCCGGATATCGTGTTATGCAATTGCCAAAACCTATAAGTCACAATTACATCAAAAACAATATTTCCCTGTCTTTGTCAATAATAAACTGTTCCCGTGGGCGCCCATCTTCACCCATTGACCCATTGACATATTCACTTTAAACAGTAGACCCTTCAGTAATCTATTGTTGCTTACGAATACAACCCGCCATTGATAGAAATTACTTCACCGGTAATATATCCGGCTTCCGGGGCGACCAGGAAACCCACAGTATAGGCCACTTCTTCCGGCAAACCAAATCGGCGCACCGGAATCATTGCCTTCAATTCTTTCTCATCAAGGCCCTCTGTCATATCTGTTTTAATGAACCCCGGTGCCACTGCATTTACTGTAATACCGCGGCGGCCTACTTCCTGCGCCAGGGCTTTTGTAGCACCGATTACTCCTGCTTTGGCAGCCGAGTAATTCACCTGGCCCGGCAATCCTTTCAGGCCCGATAAAGACACCACATTCACAATTCTGCCGTACCTGCGCAATAACATACTGTTGAGAACAAGGCGCGTTACATAAAAAAATCCGTTCAGGCTGGTGCCAAGTACGCCCGACCATTGTTCATCTTTCATCCACATCATTAATCCATCATCTTTTATTCCGGCGTTATTTACGAGTACTTCAAGTTCAATTTCAGCATGCGTTTCGATCCACTTTCCCAACACGTCGGCCACCTGGTCTTTATCCGATACATCAAAAGCCAGGATTTCGCCATCTGAACCCTTTTCTTTTACTTGTTCCAGGGTATTCAGTGCTTCTTTTTCGTTGGACCTGTAATTGATAACTACATAATACCCCAGCTCAGCCATCCTGATACAGATTGCTTTGCCAATTCCACGTGACCCGCCGGTAACCAAAGCTGCTTTCATATAAAACCTTCTTGTTTGGATTAAATAGGCGCTGATGTGTTGTGCATACCATTGTTATTATAAACATATGGCTTATTACGACTGATCAGCGGCTCTGAATGTTTGAAATAATTCTTAACCCTTTCGAGGTCTTTATATTTGGGAAGATCCTCAACAAAAACAGGAAATATTTTTCGCACTTCACGGTAAAGCTCACCTGTTTGTGTTGAAAGATTCGATTCGCAGTTGAGATAATCTATGGCCTGTAAAACGGACATCATCTGAATAGATAAAACTTCAAAACTGTTATCAATTACTCGTTTCGTCATCATAGCGGCATTACATCCCATGCTCACAATATCCTGATTGTCGTTATTGTTAGGGATACTATGCACATACATCGGGAACGACAGCGTCTGATTTTCTGCAACAGTAGAAGTTGCTGTAAACTGCATTCCCTGCATACCGAAATTGAAACCTAAAACGCCGAGATTAACAAATGGCGGAAATTTCTGATTCAGTTTATTATTCATCAGGTAGTTCAACTGTCGTTCAGATAACATCGACAATTTGGTAATTGCAATTTTCAGTTTGTCCATTTCAAGTGAAACATAGTCACCATGGAAGTTTCCTCCATGGAAAATATTTTTGTTATGATGGTCGATGACAGGATTATCATTCACCGAATTCAATTCATCGACTACAATTTTTTCAGATTGGCAAATGGTGTCATAAACAGGGCCCAGCACCTGCGATACACATCTGAGGGAATAATACTCCTGCACCTTATCTTCAAAAACTTCCTGATCGAGATTGTCAGGATTGTACAGATGCTGAGATCGGTCGCGTATCATCTGACTGTCTTGCAGAATATCACGCAGCATTGCTGCAATTTTATTCTGACCCGCATGCTTTTTAACAATATTAAGCTCGGAGCTGTAATGATCATCGAATGCCTGCACAATTTCATTGATCATTGCAGAGAGCATCACTGACCATTCGAGTAGTTTGCGGGCCTGGAGGATATTCACCAGGCCAATCCCCGTCATGGCAGATGTGCCATTGATCAGTGCAAGTCCTTCGCGGATATGTATGGATAATGGGCGGATATTAAGTTTATTAAAAACTTCAGCTGTTGGCAACACTTTGCCTTCATAAATCACTTCACCCTCACCAATCATTACTAATCCAAGATGCGCCAGCTGAACCAGGTCGCCGCTGGCCCCCACTCCACCATGTTCATAAATACAGGGCGTGATATTTTTATTGATCAGTTCTTTCAGCAATTCGAGCGTATCAGTATGTACACCGGAAAAGCCCTGGATCATACTGTTGAGCCTCGCCATCATCAAGCCTTTCACCAGCATTGGATCCAGCAATGCTCCGCCACCTGAACTATGACTGCGAATCAGATTGTATTGGAGTTGAAGAAGATTTTCTTCGCTAACCTTATACTGAGCCATTGGCCCGAAACCGGTGTTGATACCATATATCAATTTATTGGACGAAAAGCCTTTTAAGAAACGAAAGCTTTCATCCGCATTTTTAACGGCCTTTTCATCCAGCACAACAGTTTTTCCCTTAAACAGGACTTCAGCAAAATCCTCTAAAGAAAGATTTCGTTCACCAACGCGAATCATGATACCTGGTTATTTTGTTTTCTTTCTGACACAATAAAAGGCGTGAAATTAAAGCAAAGATTGGAGATAGCCTTCATCAATCTTCAACCTGCTCCCTGCCTTTCTATTTCCTTTTATCTATAAATTTCATTGCTTTCCTACCGGTTTCTCCAAACTGCATTTGCCGGATTTCATCTGCGCCTGCATACCGTATATGCGGACTCACCCTTAACCGGGCCTGCAGGTAAGCTCTTATTTTGCGATCGATCTCTTCAGAATAATTTCTCGCCTGCAAATGAAGCAATACTTCATCCATTCCAATATCATTGGAGTAAACTTCAGCCACAAAATCAGCGATTTCCTCCATTTCAGTAAGCAGATCAAATAATGCGGGCGGATAAAGAGTGGTGCCTTTAAATTTAATCATTTGTTTTTTCCGTCCAATCAATGGAGAAAGCCGGATAGTATTTCGACCGCAACTACAGGGCTCATTCACATAAAAGCAAACATCGCCTGTTTTATACCTTAACAATGGCATTCCCTCCACTTCTAAGGTTGTTATCGTTACCTCCCCCGGTTCCCCGCTCTTAACAGGCTGATTATTTTCATCCAGCACCTCTATAATCAGCAACTCAGGTTGCAAATGTCCACCCTGCCCTGCACCACATTCAGTAAATGCTGTTTGCATTTCTGTGGAAGCGTAGGTGGAATACAGCTCGATATGCCAGTTTTCAGTTATCCTTTTACCCAATATGTTTAATGAGAAATCGGCATTGCGGATGTTTTCGCCGATACAAATCGCCTTTCGCACCGAAGTACTATTGATATCAATTCCATGCAGTTTCGCGTACTCTATCAACTTCAAAATAAATGAAGGTACCGCGACAATTGCAGTAGGCTTGATTCGCAAAATAGTCTCCCATTGTAATGAAGGAACGCCGGGACCCAGCCTGATTATGCCTGCACCGAGTTTTCGCAGTCCTGCGTAATAGGCCATGCCTGCCATGAACTGACGATCGAGTGTTAACATTAATTGAAAAGTATCATTACCAGTGGCGCCTGCGCACACAAATGAAGAATACTCATTTAATGCCAAACGATTCAAGTCACTATCGGTAAGCATGATGGTAACAGGACTGCCCAATGTACCCGAAGTGGAACTGTACTCGATCACCTCGTTTTTATCAACACATAAAAAATCAAAGTTGTGATGCTGTAAATCTTCCTTGGTGGTTACCGGCAACAGTGGAAGATCAGCAAGTGACTTTATGAATGCCGGTGCGATTGAATTATCCCTGAACATCCTTTGATAGAAAGGAGATTTGCTATTGAGATAATGTATAAGTTCTACCAGTTTTTGTTCCTGATATTGAATAATGGAAGAAGCTGATGCAAATGCGATGTCGGTTGAACTCATTATTCTTCAATAATTACAATGGCCGTTGCAACAGTTTTAATATGCGACAACGAAACCGCTACTTTACTAATATCAACTATCTCTGAAAGATGTAATGCTGTGTTTCCCAATAAATGAATATGAGGTTTCATTTTCTCATCATGTATCACTTCCACTTCATTAAATGATGTTCCGTTTTGCCAGCCTGTACCCAATGCTTTAAAAAAAGCTTCCTTGGCAGCAAATCGTGCCGCAAAATGTTCAGCCGGATGTGCCATTTTTTCACAATAAATAATTTCCGCGGCTGAAAAAACAAGTTCTTTAAAACCGTTTTCCCGTCCCACTCTTTCGGCCACGCGGTCCACTTCAATCATATCAATGCCAATTCCACTAATCATTTTTTAAAGCAGCAACGCATTTTTTTATTTGCGAACGTATATACCTTTCTTCCTTTACTGTAGCAATTTCGTTTAATAAAGCCACTTCATAATACTTCTGTGCCGAAATGAAATTACCCTTTTTAAATACTTCATCGCCTGCCAATACATATGCATGATAGTATTGGGGATTAGCCGCCACTATACTATCTGGATGAACAAACCCACCATTAGCAATTTCCTGTTTATAACGGCGAAAGTCCTGAAAGGCTGAAAATTCGCGGGTTTCAATGAATGGGTCCGCGGGAATACTAAGGCTGCTATCAGACATTTCCCTATTTTCTTTCAGTCCTGAAAATGCAAAAACACTGTCGAGATCATATGCCACAAAAGCGCCTAATTGCCATGGCGCAGTAGACACCCAAACCTTATGTCGCTGGGGCTCAAAAACCACCGCATGATGAGCGATCATCTGGTTGATTGCCTTTTCATTCCCCATTCCAATATCTGTATTGCCGATACCTTTGCGGTCGCGTAATATTTTTATCGTTTTTTCAACAGTATTTTTTCCATTTGCATCCAGCAATTCCTTCAACCTTTTGTATCTGTAAGGAGATGCACTTTCCTGCATCTGTTCATAGTTCTCTTTTGATGAAATCAATGCAGGGCTTTGGAAATGATTGGCACAAATGATCTCATTTTTCCCGGGATCATAAACATCCAAAGCGTCTGGTGTTTTTTCGATCACAACTGCTTTGTTATCTTCAGCGGAAGCAACAAGAAAAGATTCAGCAACAAACATTTTTCTGCTCATCGCAATTTCTTTTGCTTCCTGTATGTTCCGGGCGTATTGTAAAATTTCGCGCACCACTAAAGACACAGGTGTAGCCGAACCTGAAGGCATATTGGTTTTCGCTGCATTAATAGTGACTGCCAGTCCTTTTTCATTCATACCAGACACAGCACCTATAAAACCTCCCCAGGTAACCGTCATAAACTTATACCCTCTTGCAGGTTTAAAAAATGCAACAATTTTTTCTTCGGCAAAAGCATCGCCAACATAAAAATCAAAATTGCGCCCGATGATCATTGTACTATCAGCTGATTGATTATTCCATGTACCGAACGATGTACAACCTACCAGCGCCATACTTTGCAATGCATGTCCAATGTCGTGCGCAGCATGATAGTTTAATATACGTTGATAGGGTGTACCGATATATTGATATTGATCGGAAGCAGATTGTGAAATGCCATAAATCTCCTCGCGGTATTCTTCACTAACATTATCATCAAGATCACGGTTAAACCATCCCACAAAATATTTTAGAAAACGCAAATAGAAACGGGAAGGAATCATTTTCGTAATCTGTGCATTAAAATGATCTTCCTGGCGCACAACCAACTCCTTCGTCAGTTTACCATTAACTGTTCCCATTTCGTAAGGATCGCCTTCAACAAATAATTCGTATAAGCCCGAATTACTTTTACGAAACCAATTGTTCTTTAAAGTATACATTCCATTTCCGTGATCATTTCGCTGCCCTGAAAGTGCCGATTGGTCAGCGATTACCGGCGGATGAGCAACAGAAACCATGGATAGATAAATGAAGAGACCGATTAACAGCACCACAAAAAAGAGGAGTGTGTATCCCAGCCATTTCAATATTTTTTTAATTGTTTTATGCATTCCTTATTTTCTCCACAACAGATTCATTTCCCATTAATGTAATGCAAGTTACCAATCCGCTCATCGTGGCACCCAAAATTCCATGAAGATTCAGGTTCTGACCGGTAAGAAATAAATTAGGAATTCTTGTACGGGCTGAAATAAACGTTTTTAAAACATCATTTACATTTTTAGCCACTCCATACATAGACCCATCGGTTGTACCAATGTAATCCCTGTACGATAATGGCGTGGCAACATAATATGCATCAATACAAGCTCTAAATCCCGGAAATTTCTCTTCCACACAGTCAATCAGTTTCTCAGCTTTCCTTTTCTTAAATGCTGCATAAGTTTCACCTCTGTCGCCAGGGGCAGCCGCTGTATTATATGTATCCAACCACGGTGTCATTTCATCAAATCGCATATAGGCGATAATACTGGCAGATTCAGCAAATTTCTGCTTTCCTCTGCCTGCAGACAAAAATAAGGCATATCCCAATGGCCAATTTTCTTCTGTATACCTGTCCATCGACCATAAATGTCCTTCGCGCTGATAATAATAGTTGTTACTGAAATAGGAAAAACTGTCTTTCTTAAAAATTAAGTTAACGGTGAAAGATGAGACTGTATTTTCAAGGCTTTTAATCCTGTTCCGATAAGCAGGCTTTAACAATGTGGAATCGGTCATCGCAATTGTTTGGGCCGGATGCAGATTCGATATAAAATGCCGGGCTGCGATCTGTGATCCATCTTTCAGCAACACGTGTGTAGCTCTTTCTTCCTCCACTTTAATACTAACCACTTCTGTATTACGGATGATTTCACCACCCGCCTTCCTGATATTGGTAGCAAGCACTTTACTGATTTGTGAACCGCCGTCTACGCACTTCCAGGAACTTTCTATATAGTGATTCAGAATTAATGCATGCACGTAAAAAGGAGTTTTACCTCCCTGTCCCGCATAAAGAATATTGTTGCCACCAAGCACCAATTGCAACTTCTTATTAGTTGTACAGGAAGCGATGAATTGTTCGGCGTCCAGGTTCAATACGCTTTCCTTTTCGGTATATGATCCTCCGCTGCGAAGATTATACAATGGGAACCGGTTGCATACTTCCCTGATCATGTCACAATATTTTTTGATGCCTTCTTCATCTTCGGGAAAGTCTTTTACCAGTCTGGTAATGAAACGCTCATATCCCTGTGCATATACATATTCTCTGTCATCATTTTCAATTATTATTTTATCAAAAGCTTCCAGGTCAATCCGCTCCAATTTTAACTTATCCATCAGACCCAGGTATTTAAAAATCTGGTAAAGGTTCTGTCCTTTACTAAGTCCGCCTATATAATGAACCCCTGAATCAAAAATGATTTTTTTGCGGGAAAAAGTCTGCAAACAACCTCCAAGCTGTTTGTTTTTTTCCAGCACACAAACATTGTACCCTTCGCGACTGAGTATATCTGCACAAACCAACCCCCCCATTCCACTGCCTATCACCACGATATCATAATCAGGCTCCATCAGCTAACTCCTCCATTTTTTAATATGAACAGCATATTTGATGTGTATTTAGTCTGGTCAATCTCTATGCATTCCAACCCGTTTTCCACGGCCACGTCTCTAATCATCGTACCAGAAATAAATGATAACCCTGCCGCGGTCGTTTTGTTGAACCCTATCAGACGTGTAGAGAAAAATTCTGTGACTTTAGTACCCTTGTGTTTCGTTTCCAATTCTGCATTACCATCTCTGATCACAATCATTCCATTTGGACTTAAATGATCAATACACTTATTCAACACTGCTTTTTGTTTTTCTGCAGGAAGATAATGAAGCACATCCGATAACACTATCCCATCGTATACTTCAAATGAAAATTTTAAAACATCAGCATAAATAAAATCCACGTTTTCATCATTGATAAAACAGTGATTGGCTGTATCTATCTTTTCTTCATCGTAATCTATTCCCGTCACTTTTCTATCTCTTGCGGTGAGGTATAACATATAAGCTAAAAATCCATATCCACAACCAATATCCAGTATATGGCCTTTAACAGGTAATATCTCATGAAATGGCTGATAATTTTTTTCTAGTGCAGTCTTCACTTTCATATACCACTCTAACACAGGTCCCTTGTAGATATAATTATACTTTAAAGTCTCTCTGAAATAACTTGTCTGTTCATTTTTATAACGTATGTCTGCATACTGTTTTCTGAAATAGCGCCCCGCGCCTTTTGCCCGTTCCGTATAACTATCGCCCCATTGCAGGTCACCTGGTTTAACACGCGGCATTATCTGCATACTGATTGTACCATTTTTGAGCAGAAAATCTCCTTTAGTCATTGCATATGAGGTACCATGGATAATTATGGGTAATATATCCAAACCCAGCTGTTCAGCGAGGTAAAATGCTCCTTTGTGAAAACGTTTGATACTACCGTCGACGGTTCTGGTACCTTCCGGAAAAATGACAACGGAGTACCCATGTTTCACCCTATCTGCCACCAGTTCAAGGCTATTTTCTACGCCCCGCGCTACTGGAAAATAATCAGCCATTCTCACAACCGCGCCAAATACGGGCGAGTTCCAAACCCACTGGTTGGTGAACAGTATCAATTTGGGATGAATCATTATCATCGACAGAATGTCGAGAAATGATTGATGATTACATATAATGATGGCTGGCTTTTTAAAATCTTCGTTTTCCGGATTGATGATTCTTTTTCTTTGGTTGGCCATGATATACATCAGCGACCAGCAAAATCTGGATAATAATATGTGATAGAAATATTTGACCTGTTCTTTGGCGAAAGGCTTAATAATATATAATAATAATCCAATGACAGTGCAAAGCAGACATCCTGTTACAAAATATACAAAAGCAAAAATGGTCAGGAAAAATCCAGAAAGTGTCCAGGGAAAATGTTTTACCCTCACTCTTTTTGTAATCAGCAGTGAAAAGAAAAAAGGAATAAGCACCTGTGCAATAAATGCAACCGAGGCAATTCCAATAATGGATATTAAAGCAATAGAACGCAATGCAGGATGCTCTGCAAAAATTAATACACCGAGTCCGGCAATTGTTGTGATGGCTGAAAGCACTATGGCCGATTTATATGAGGACAGATTTTTTTTACCTGTTCGATATTCATTCAGCAAACCATCCATGATAAATAAACTATAGTCATCACCCAATCCAAATATTAATGCAGAAATGATAATATTGATAATGTTGAACTGCAATCCAAATAATCCCATAATTCCTAAAATCCATACCCATGTAACCAACATCGGAATAAATGAAACCAGTGCCAGCTCTATTCGCCCGTAAGTGATAAGTAGTACTATAAACACCAGAAGCGAGGTGTACAATGCAATGCGGCCAAAATCAGCATTGATAACTTCCACGAGCCTGGACGTGATATATTGTTTATCAAGTACTGTAACTCCCTCTCTGCCATCAAATTTATCGTAGATTGATTTTTTATTTTCCGGAGAAATGCGTGCAAGCGAAATGATATTTGTCCTGCCATTTTTCTCTGAAATAAATTCATTGGCAATATTTTCGTTGCTGATATTTAAAGTGCTATCTGCAACAATATAATCTCTTTCAATAAGCGATTGTAAATTCGCGAAAGCTTCAGGATTATATCCCTGTGATATACCTTCCGAACGGATTGCCTGCAGGAACAACGCTTTTTTTTCTGCCGTCCAGTAATTTTTCCAGTTCTGACTTTTAACTTTCTTTAATGAGTCTGATAAAATTAATCCAGATACACCAGAATATTTTTTCACCACGCCAGATGCAGACAAACTATCCAGGGTTGAATTCAGCATTTCATTTTTCCGTAAGGCCTCTTCCTTTGAGTTGCCTTCAGCAATCAGGTAAACCGATTGCAATGCATAAGAATTAATATCGTTGAACTTCTTCTCAGCAGTTTTCACTTTCTCACTCATGAAGTTCATGTTCATCATATCTGATTCAAAACCCACGCGCCCCGCGAAATAGGTAAAAAATGCAGTAAGTGCCAATACCAACAATACAAGATATTTATTGGACTCAGGTTTTAAAGCTGCCAACCTATCAATCCAGGAATAATTGGTTTCGGGAATAGATCTCTCATTCGCATTGCGACGTATTAAATGGGGAAGAAAAATCAGCGATGCCAATGCTGCGCCGATCAAACTGAAAGCGGCAAATAAACCAAGATCGCGTAACATTGCTGAAGCAGTAAATTGCAGGCAAAGAAATCCACCAACTGTTGTTAATCCACCGATCGTCATTGGAAAACTCAGGTCGCTGATTACCTGTTCCATATCTGTTACATGGCGGTAATGATTAAAAACGTGTAATGAATAATTAACAGCAATACCGAG
Organism: Chitinophagales bacterium; assembly: GCA_031425315.1. Taxonomy (GTDB): domain Bacteria; phylum Bacteroidota; class Bacteroidia; order Chitinophagales; family Chitinophagaceae; genus Pollutibacter. The sequence goes on along the minus strand of JANPJC010000291.1, from coordinate 18,523 downwards.
TACAATGGAGCCTGTACCAATGGCAATCACTGAAACACTTCCCTGAATTAAACTGATCAGCGCTAAGGAAAAAAGAGTACCGAATAATACCGGTACCAGAATGAGGACAGGCGCTCTTTTCTTTTTAAAATAGAGTGCAAGAAATATAATGAGGAACAGAACGGTAATGCCCTGCGTGAGTAATGCATCTTTTCGCAGCTGCATAGCATTCCCCAATGACACTACAGTAGATCCAAAATAATCTATATGTACGGGAAGATTTTTTTGTACAACAGATGTTTCAATTAAACTATCAAGACCACTTATGAATAAAGCATTTTTTCCAGTATTACCAGGAGGATATTTGGGTGTGATATAAATCAGTAAATTTTTTTGATCGGCAGATAACAAATAGCCATCATATACAATCAGATTCTCATCATACTTCAGTTTCTCCAGTTTTTTTAAAGCAATGAAACTGATTCCCGATGGGTCGTTCCGGACAATTTTCCCTAAAGCAAAACCAGTTGGAGAAGACAATATCCGAATGTTATCTGCCAGTGTGTTTTTTACAACCTGCGGCTGAATCAGTGAATCAATTTTAGTATAGTCGGAATTATCCAGGTAGAACGGAATCTGTTGCTGTACGTTTTCCAGCAATGCCATTGTTTCGTCTTCGTCAACATTTGCCTGTAACGATAGGATGTACGGCGCTGATTTTTCTTTCAGTACCGGAACAAAACTATCTGCAAATCTGATAAGCTCATCTGGTGCTATTGCCGCAGTATCATTTAATGAAATACTCATCACCATCCTGTCAGCAAATTTTGATTCCTGGAAAACCTGGTTGAGTTTTTCCAGTTTTTTATCTGCTGGTAAAATACTGGTGATGTCTTCTTCAGGATGGATACGACTGGCAAAATAACCTGCGATCACAAACGATAATATCATGACCGCAAAAAATGCTGTCCTGTTGCCGTTAAAAAATCTATATATGCTGAGAAATATAAATTTCATTGATATACCTGCAATCAGGCGAGAAGAGGTTTTCTTTTAAAGTATTTCAACATCAGGAAGCTTAACAATCCTAAAAGAACTGAAGCAACAACTGCAAGTGTAATACTGCCATATATATATTGTTCAAGATTATTTTTTATAGCGTCTATACTGATCTCTGTACTAAACAACATATTTACTTCATTGCCATTCATCCACCAGGCTCCCATTTTGTAGCTCAGAAAAATGATCAGAGGAATCATTGGTGGGATACTGATATTAGCTGCAATAATTACGAGGGCAGTATTCAATCTGAATAATACTGCAAGGAAGATGCCCACGGCCAATTGAAATCCCCAGATTGGAATAATCCCCATAAATATGCCAAAGGCTATGGAAAAGGCTTTTAGGGTATCCGATTGATTGGGATTGAACAACTGCTCGTTAATCGCCTGCTTCAATTTTCTTTTATTGAAAAGAGTGCGAAAAAAATTTCGGGGTTTGATGTACAAAAATGTTATGAGTACAAAAATGGTATTCAGAATGCTGATGCGCGTAAAATCGTTAAAGGGTCTGAAATGTGAAATGCGTGTTTCCTTTGGTGCATAGTAAACTTTGATGGGAATGGAATCGAACGCGATCCCTTTCCATGCCGCACGCACTATCACTTCTATTTCAAATTCGTATTTAACTGTAAAAAAGCGCATGCCTTTGAGTAAATGCAGTGGATACATCCTGAAACCTGTTTGAGTATCCGGGCAATGGATGCCGGTTTCCAGTTTAAACCAGAAGTTTGAAAATTTGTGACCGAAACTGCTTTTCCCCGGTACAGATTCCTGGCTCATATTTCGGGCGCCCATTACAAGGGTATCACTGGAAGCCTTAAGCTTTTCTATGAATGCAGGCAGATCAGTTGCAAAATGCTGGCCGTCCGAATCCATGGTAATACCTGTGAGATATCCCTTTTCTGCAGCGTATTTGAATGCCTGCCTTAGTGCCCAACCTTTACCCCTGTTTTTATTGTAGCTGATAAGTTGAATGCCGGTAATAGAAGACAAAATCTTTTCAGTTTCATCAGTTGAGCCATCATTCACCACAATTATATGATGGCAATACTGCAAAACATCTTCAATTACTTTTCCAACTGTGCCGGCATTGTTAAACGTGGGTATAATGACGCAGGCCTTTAACTGGTCAAAATCAGCCTGAACAGACGAAAATGGCATACTGGTATGCATGGGTGGCAAATTACGAAGTATGCTTTAATCCTGATCAAATGAGTAAGAATCGTACCCGATTGAAGGAACATCCGGATACATTATAAAAAAGGCAGCAACCTGTTTGGTTACTGCCCGTATTTAACAAGCTTACAAGTTATTTAATATTCTTTTTCATAAATTTTCCCAAGGCTTTGCCGGCATCAGCATAACACTCGGAAATTCTGCCACCGGTATCAAAGTCATACCCACCGAAGGTTCTTCCCAAAGCATTTAATACTGTTAACTTTGCGATTACATTGCTGCGGTTTTCTGTTTCCACAATCCATACTTCAGCATCCACTTCAGCATTTTTTCTCATCACACCAACATTAAAGCCAGGCTCAGTAGAAGTTGTTTTGTAGATCAGAGTATATTTAGCCGGCTTCTTTGACGAATACGTCACCTTTCTTTCAAACTCCTGCTCAAATAATTCATTGAACTTGGGTTCGAATTTATCTTTGCGGTCAAGCACCCAGTTTTTCGCCCAGTTGTCACCGCGACCCGCTTCTTTTTTATTGTATTCTTCTGTTTTTTTGGCTACATATTCCGCTTCATTTTTGAACTTCCCCACACTCATATTTTCGTATGTGAACTCAGTATTGATTTCTCTTTCGTTTTGAAGAGCGGCAAGACTTCCTTCAGTGATTTTTATTTTCTGGGCAATACTGGAATAGCCCAGCAGGAGAAATGAGAACGAGATAAAGAAATGTTTCATAGTTGATTGCATTTACATTAAATTTTTACTAAGATAAAGTTGTTTACAGCTTACAATTACTTTAGGCTGTATAAATCCATAAACGATTAAACAATGCTTTTTGTGACAGGGTACCTCAGAATATCCCAACTATTTTCTAAGTTACTAAAGATCAATTGATGAAGGCAATTGGACAAGTATAAATCCGTGTTGCTGATTTTTAAAATTATTGTAGATAGCTATGGAGTGAACGGTCGGGTGCTGAAGTAAATGTTTAAACCACGAATCCGGTATTTTTCTTTTCTTAAGAATTTCGCATGCGAGCCAAACTGCAAATGCTGATGAGGTAGGATACTCCCCACAGGCATGCTTATAGCGTAATACTGCAGTACTCCCACTCAATGTTTGCTGAATAGTATTATAGAATGGCATCATTCTTTTATCTCCGTTTTCACCTGAAATCAATATATCTGGTGCGGTATCGTGGAGATGTTTTTGTACAAATGCATTCCATCTTTGTTTTACTTTTTCCGGATCATCGGTATGAATACCATCAACTGCAGAAATGCATGCAACAGCTCCCGTATTTATATTGTTAGCGTAAAAAAGTGAAGCTCCCTCTCCCGCTATTGAACCGTCTGAATTACTGGTGTATAAATCAAGTCCTTCAGCTTTTTCTTTTTTATACCAACCGTCAAGCCAGTCGATATTGTAATTATAAGTGGAGATTTCTTCCACCGCACCAACCAGGTAACTGGCGTGAGGATTTTCGTTCAGTTGCATTATAGTGTCAGTCAATGCTGCTTCAAATGCAAGACCTCTCTGCACATGCGTAACATTATATCCTTTGTTACGATTGATAAATCCTATCTGAGCTGCTATAGCGTTCGGTGTACTCTGTACAAAATTACCCGGGGTAAGTTGCCCTTCTTCGTATTCAATGATCTGATTTAAAAATTTAATACAATCTTCCATCCCGCCATTGGCAGTACCAATAATAATTCCTTCAACAGGTGGTGAAGAAGTTAATAAAGGCAAACCGGCACCTACTCCCATTCTAACTGCTTTTCCCATGCGGCGCAGAGCGCCGGGAGGTATGCCGGCATATCCTGGTTCCGCTGCATACATTTTCCCCCCGACCGAATGTTGAAAAGATTGCAGGTCCACTTCTCCAAAACTGAGCTGCGGCGATATACAACTGGTATCGTGAATGAATAACATATTCAGGTGGCTGAGAATATTAGCGAAGTACAATTGCCGCCAAATCCAAACGAGTTAGACATTACATGTTTTAAATCCGCTTTCCTGTATGTACTGTTTGGTACTAATTGAGTTGAAGAAATTGGTTCCTTAAACTGTATGGATGGGTATATATCCTGGTAATACAAATTCAAAATGCTATAAACCGCCTCAAGTGCGCCGGCCGCACCTAAAGTATGTCCTGTATTAGCTTTGGTAGATATAAAAGGAGGTGGCGAAGTAAATAGTCTTTTCATTGCAACACTTTCCACTTCATCATTATTTTCAGTGCCTGTTCCATGCGCATTAATAAACCCAATATCTGCTGGCAATAAACCGGCCTTTTCGATTGCACCTTTCATTGCGAGATATGGCCCCTCTCCAGTTTCAGAAAGCGATGAAGGATGATAGGCATCATTTGCATTGCAAAATCCTGTCACTGCTGCATAAATCTTTTTCTGATCAATGTCCTCTTCTCTTTCAAGCACAACATATGCAGCCGCCTCGCCAAGATTTAAACCATTTCGCGCCGCATCAAAAGGCCTGCATTTTTCTTTTGACAGGATATGAAGTGCATTGAACCCGTTGATGGTATACTTTGCGAGGCTATCGACGCCGCCGGCAATTGCTCGTTTTGCATAGCCATTAGTAATTAATCGCGCAGCATAAGCAATGGCATTAGCCGAAGATGAACAAGCCGTATTAATTGTACCGATATGGCCTTCCATTCCAAAATATTGCTGGAGAAAAATAGACACTGATGCACAGTCGTAAGAAGCCAGATATGCTGAGCCACCATGAATGGCATTGGCATCATCAAATAATTCGTCGGTAAGGCACATTCCTCCAACCGAAGTTGCGTTCACCAGGGCAGTTTCATTATCCGCACAAATTTGTTTATTCCATCCGGCATCAGCAGTCGCTTCATTCACTGCCTGCAAAGCCAAAAAAGACGGCCTTGTTACTCCCCGCTGAGAAATGCGTGTATATTGCGCAAGTTCAATATTGGAATATTTTATTTCGCCGAAAGGCATTAAGGTCGAGAAACGGGTTTCAAATTGTTCGAGTGTTCCCAAACCGCATTTACCTTCAATTAGTGCAATGCGATTCTCATTGGTATTATTTCCAATGGAACTGATCACTCCGATTCCGGTTATTAATATTCTGCCCAAATTTTTTCATTTACTTGGTTCGGTGTTTCTCGATATACTCTGCCATTGTATTAATATCAACCAAAACCTTTCGGCCCTCTTTGGGATCCTGAATGGTTATGCCGTATTCTCTCCCGAGCAGCACAATCAGTTCAATCGAATCAATGGAATCGAGCCCCAGCCCTTCACCAAACAATGGTTCATCGTCTTTGATATCTTCAGGTTTTACGGTAACCAGGTTAAGGAACTGTATAATCTGTTGTTTTAACTGCTGCTTAAGTTCTTCTCTTTCCATGATTGATTGTTCAAATAAGGTTTTTCTTTTTCAACCCCCAGAAAGTAATGAGTTGAAAAATTAATGTTATAGCCAGTAAAGGTAAAAGATTCATCATTATATCCTTAAGATTGCCACCCTCCAGGAACAAACCATAAAATGCTTCAAGGCACCAGTGCAAGGGCGACAACTTAATGATCGTTTTAAATGAATCCGGCATTGCAAAACTTGGAACGAGTAAACCACCTATCGCTGCGAGCAGTACTATGGATACTGCTCCCAATCCATTAGCCTGTTCCTGAGTCTGTGCAAAAACCCCTATACAAATGGCATAACTAACCGCACACCATCCACAGATTAGTAAAACAACCAATAAACCTGCCATATCACTTGGCAGGTTCAGTCCGGGTAAACCAATTAAAGGGAAAACCCAGATGCCGATACCAAAAATGATAGCAGCCTGTGCCAGGGTAACGATCAGGTAAGTAATTTGTTTAGATAATAAGGCAACAATATAACTGGTGGGCAAAGTTTTTAAACGTACAAAACTGCCATTAAGTTTTTCGCGCACAACACTGCTGCCCAGTGAAATCACAATAAAGAACATGGCGAAAATGGTCCAGGCCGGAATGTTATGCTGAGTAGCATTGGGTACATTACGGCTGCCGTCTCTCGACACAGCGACCTGGTTAATTCCAATGGAATTATTGAGCATATCTTCTTCGAGACCCGGCGGCATGGGTTGGTCGTTTAAGCTGAAATACATACTGCTGAGCACCTGCCTGCTTTCAACTATCTGCAATGCACTTCTTAATGCTCCCTGTACTGAATGCCGAAATGATTCCTGCATTACGGGATGATACATCATGGTAATGGGTTCGATATTTCGTTGTGGTGCGGCAACAGTATCTCCCTCGACACCAAAGTTTTTCAAAGCTTTGGAAGCCATATAGTCAGCTTTTGCCTTTACCATTATGGTGAAATCAGATGGAATAATAAGTGCTACCATAGCATCCTTTGTCTTCATGAGCTTCGCCATATCGGGCACTGCAATATTTTGTCCGATGGGAATCACTTCAAAAATCCCGGCCTTATTAATGGCTTCGACCATCTGCAATCCCGCCTCACCTGTGTCGCGGTTGTCAAGGATTAATGGGACCTTATTATCATTAACCAGTTCAAATGTGCTGTTTTGTATAGCAGTAATTACCACAGCAAGAACAATGGGCATTATAAACATCAGTAAGAGGCCAACTTTGTCGCGCACAAGGATGCGGAGATCTTTTAATATGGTAGCCTTGAGTTTATACATCACAATCGCGGTAAGCCTTCCCGGTCAGTTTAATGAATAATCCTTCGAGGCCATGTTCCCCATGAATATTAAGCAGATGTTGCAATGTATCGTGAGCTATAATTTCCCCGATATCAATCAAGGCAATAGTATCACATAAACTCTGTGCTTCGTTCAACTGATGGGAAGTGTAAATGAGGGTTGTACCCTGCCTGTTCAGTTCAAGTAAATAATCTATGATCGCGTGTCGGGTTTGTACATCCACACCTACAGTAGGTTCGTCCAAAAATAACAAACGCGGGTGGTGCATTACACTAATAGCAAGGTTGACGCGGCGTTTCATGCCACCGGAAAATTTCTCGACCTGTTTATCCCGAACATCTGTTAATCCCAGAACTTCCAATAATTCGTTGGTGCGTTTTTTTATTTCCGGAGATTTAAGTCCTGCCCAGGCACCAAAAAAAGCAAGATTTTCAACAGGGGTCAATTCGTGGTAAAAGGAAAAATCCTGAGGCACAAAACCAAATAAACGATGAATGTTTTTGTTATGCCTTGTGATCTTTTCGCCGAACAGTGAAATGTCTCCTTCCTTAACTTCCAGCAATCCGGTCATACAATTCATTAAGGTTGTCTTGCCGGCACCATTCGGACCGAAAATACCGAAACGTTCGCCTTCATTCACAACAAGATTGAGATGAAACAAGCTTGGTTTGGATTGGCCGTCATATTTGTAACTGAGTTCTTTAATTGAAACCGCAGGAATACTCATGAATGCCAATTAATTTTTGCCAATGCACGAAAGGCTTCTTTTTCCACTGCTGCAATTTCGATAAGATAATCACTCATGATGTTGAACTCCTGCTGCGACGTTAACCGTCCACGATATATTCCGGCGGCCTGCACTGCTGCATTTCGCCACATATCACCTGCACGGGTAAACGATTTACTGATATTCATTAATTCATCATAAGGATGAAATGCATGGGCCTCCTGTAAAAACGCCCCATATATGTATCTAAACCCTCCGCCTCCTGTTCCGATCTCCTCCTGCATACGCACTAGCTGGGCCAGATACAGTCCAGCCTTCTCCAGCCCCAATTGATCGCGCCACTTTCTGATTTTTTTGGCAGTATATATAATGCCGCTAACACCCACAAAACTGCCGGGAATATGTAACATATCACGAATATTCCTTTTGATACCTTTTTTAATTGCGAGTTTGATCATATCATCACTTACTTCTCTTCTTTCTTTCGGATAATACAATTGTCCTTTAGGGGCCATTGCACCTTTGGCAAAACGTACCCTTTCCAGTTCGTAACTTGAAAGCTTAGTAACACTTTCCATTATAGGATCACTGATTAGATAATCATCTCCTTCTTTTCCAAAAACTATCAGGTTGTGCGCGTTAAAATGGAAGCGGTATTCTTTGGGGAAATAGGTGAGATAAAAAACCCCAACCTGGCAACCCACAGGCTGTCCTGCAGCCAGGCGTTCTTCAAGTGCTTTTTGCGCCTCTTCTTTTGAACTGAATTTTTTTCGGTAGATAGATACGTCCAGCAAGTTTGCGGTTCGTTTAAAAATATGGCCCGGCATGTTTCGAAAAGCGATAGCCGGTGCATTGTTTACTTTTAGAAAAGGGATATAGATGTAAAATAAACCTGAACCAATTCCGAATGCCAGGGGCTCGGTTATTTTTTCAATGCCTGCCATGCGTAATAAATTTGTTGTCACCCCATTTTCACAATGCGCTGCCTGCAGGTGTGTAAAATCATTCTTCATGAACATTCATAGTTTTTAATTCCTCCACACTCACATTGAATGCCTCAGCATATTTTCTTAACTTTTCGGGTGATAACTTTTCGAATACTTTATAATTCAGGTGTCTTTTGATTGTCCATTTCCAAAAGCCGGTATACGACGATAAAATACCAATATCCATAAGCCTCAATTCCATAAAAAACACAATCGGGCTGGCTTCCTTCCTCATTGCTTTTTCTTTAGCCGTACTAATTCTTTTTTCAATATCCTCCCAGGCCACCCCCAGCGCAGCAGCTTTCACTTCCCACCCCGAGCTAAGCGCGGTTACATACTTACCTGATTCATCTACTGCGTAACAAACCTCCTTGGTTAATTTATCCAGCGCACCGGGATCCTGAGGAATCTGTTCTTTTTTCATATTCATTTATTGTCAGCGCCTCACGTGAATCGTGAAACGTGAATGAGTGAATAAGTGAATGTGTGAATAAACTGTCCTCACTGCTCACTACTACTTACTGCTTACTTCTCACTGCTTACTACTGTCAGCAAAGCATACACATACGAAAACCGCGAACTCTCCGGTACAGACAAAACAATTTTTTGTCCTTCTTGCAAACGCTTACTATGAAACAACTCATCAAGCATCATATAAATTGAACCCGCTCCAACATTTCCCACCTGACTTAAATTCAGCACCCACTTCTCTTCAGGAATTTCCATTCCATTTTTTATCAATTTATCGGCTATCTTATTTTTAAAAAATTCACTTGAAATATGGGGAAGAAAATAATCCACCTCTGATGCAGTAAATCCTCTTTTTTCAAAAACCTCCTGCATTTTATCAATTCCCAGATTTACAATATACTCACCTAATAATTTCACATCCTGCTTAATACTTAAAATAGACTGATCCATTATTTCTTCCGGAGAATAATCCATGAAGCTTTTCAGATTACCGTCCTCCATTTTTTCACATCCCATATACATACAGGCTTCCATGGTATTGGCGAAAGAAACGCCTTCCACCCACTCCACTTTTAAACTCACCCCATTATCCGAGGGCTTATTTGTCAACAGCCATGCAGCAGCTCCATCACTTAACATCCAGCGCAAAAATTCCTTTTCAAAACTGATAAATGGATTTTGTTCGAGTTCAGTTAGTTTCTGTACCTCATCTTCAAAAAGAACGGAGCGAAGATTGCCGGAAAATCTTTCCGATCCAGTTGCTACTGCTGTATTTATTTCACCTGTTTTAACTGCCATATATGCATATTTGAATGCATGCATTCCCGCGCAACAAACACCTGATGGTGAAACCACTTCAATGGCTTTTGATTCAGGCAACCATCCATGGACCATCACCGCGTGTGAGGGCATTAATTGATCAGGAGCCGATGTTCCGCAACTCAACAATTGCATTTCAGCCAATTGAAGGGGATCGTCATTAAAAAGAGCCCTTACAGCCAAAGCGGCCATTTGGGCATTGGTATGTGTGGGCTTTCCTTCGCGCGTGAGCGCATAAAATCTTCTCTTAATTCCATTATTTCTCAAAACAATCCTGCGCGACTTCGAAGGCTGTTTATTGATGAGGCCAAGGTACTCTTCCATCTCATCATTGGAGACAGGTTCGTTTGGGAAATAATGTGAAGTATTAGTAATATAAACCTCATTCAACGACATGCAAATCTCTTTTAATTTAATCCTAAGTAATAATTTTTCCTTTTCACGGTGCTTCCCATAGTAAATGGCCTGATTAGAATATTATTGAACAATAGCAATATCGGTGCAATAATAAAAAGTGCAAATAAAAGATAATACTTAAAGACCTTCAGCCAAAGCTGCCGGTTTTTCTTTTTCATAATTGCATTTGCCCAAATCCTGAAAATTCTCCCGGCCCTCCCTTCGATGAACATCAAATTATACTTCACTTCCAATGCCTTGTTTTCAACTAATTCTTTTTGCAAATTAGTGTACTCATTCTTTATCACCTTATCTACGAGTAACTCCCCAAAATATTCCGCACCTGCAATATCCGCATCAGCAATTCCCGGTTTTGGAAAAATGTTCAGCAACCTATCCTTTTTTCCGGTCAGCATCCAGTACAAAATTGTAACAGCGCTCACCTGGTTATGATGCCTGTCTGTTAATACCACATTACCTACCAATTTTGCACCTGCCTGATTCAGCAACACCTTTACTTTTTCCTGTGAATTCAACCACATGTTTCGCGCCCCGATTAGCGTTACTACAGCCGTGTCGTGAAGTAATTCTTTAAACTGCGGGTGCAATAATGCGGCAGTTGCTGGTATGCTTGGGGATAAAAACCAAGGTTGGTATGCAAAAATAATCAAATCGTAAGACTTTTCCCTGAATTGGAGTGGTTCGATCGCGGTAGGAATACCTAAGACACTCTCGGGCATAGCATCAAAAAATCGATCGGCATTCCACGGAAAATCAAAAGGTTTCAGAGGCTGAATGTTCAGCTTCTCCACTTTAATTCCGGCATCTTCCAGCGGCGCAATGAAGTGCTCAGCAATTTCGCGAAGCTGGCCAGTTTGCGAATAGTAAACCAAAAGAACTTTCTTCATACAAGAAAACAAATTTAAAAATCAGTTGGTTTCAGAACTTTTGAATTTTTACTGTAGTCTATTACAATTTTTTTAATATCAGTGGGCAGCGACTGAAAATTGCCCTTTATATACTCACTATCAGATTTTAAATTATTCTTGTAATTCAACGCTTTGGGAGCATTTTCCTGTATGATTAACCTTAAAAAACGCCACTCTGTATTGGTGCTGTCAGTTTTAATGGCATTTTCCAACTTTTTTTTCCCTGCTTTAAATATGTTCAGCTTATCCTTTGGCTTTCCGGTCAAACCTGCTTTTTTAGCCAGCAATGCGCCCTCATAAGCATCTCTTTGCGGCATTGGCAGATTTTTCACCACATTCAGTTCCTGCTCGATGCGTTTCACATCTTTCTGTGATAGATTTTGATAAAAAGCCGATTTATCAAAATCCTGCCCAACTACAAACGACAAGCTCATCATCGCTAGTGCCACAAAAAAGTATGGAATTTTATAATTGTTTTTTTTCATGGGGAAATTAAAATAAAAAATATATCCTACTGCCTCTTCACTCAATTCATATGCCACCTATTGACGCTATATTACGTTTTAATTTTTATACCGCGGGCCGAAAGAACCAATATTGCCAATCCCAGCAGAACAATTAGTGAAAGTGCCATTCGCAATCCAATTTCGTGTGCTATAAATCCAATCATTGGCGGACCAATAAGAAAACCAGTATAACCGATTGTGCTCACAGCTGCCAGCGCTGCCGATGGCGCCATAGTTTTGCTTTTTGCAGCCACCATATATACAATCGGAATGACAGAGGAAACGCCAAGACCAACTAACGAAAATCCGATTATAACGGAAACGGGTACCTGCCAAACCAGCGCCATTGACAATCCGGCAGCAATCAGCAAACCATTCATCATCAGCATCGATTTATAACCAACCTTTTCTATTAGCTTATCGCCGACTAATCTCCCCAAAGCCATGACCAGTGTAAATGCAGTATAGCCGGTCGTACTTACTTTATTCATGTTGTTCAGTATCTGCCGATAATACAACGAACTCCAATCGGCCATCGCCCCTTCGCACAGCGTTGTACAAAAACAAATCACTCCCAGCAACAGCAATGCTTTATCAGGCCATGCAAATAACTTTTGTCCTTCATCACCGGACGTATTATCAGGAATCATCAGGAAATAAAATGACATAACGAGCAACAAACAAAACAACGCCACTATCCCAAAGTGCTGTTGAGTTGTTAGATCAGTTCTCAGTGACCAACCTCCAACTACTGCACCAAGTAATGCCCCGATACTCCACATCGCATGTAAGCTTGTAAGGATAGGTTTACTAAAAAGTTTTTGAATAGACAATCCTTGTGTATTCATGGAAATGTTCAGCACATCGCCAAAAAAACCGAAAAGAAAAAGCAATACTGAAAGCTGAAATACATTTGAACCCAATGATATGGAAAAAAGTAAGGCCGGGTAAAGTATGGCTGAGATACCGGTGATGATTTTGCTTCCGAAACGATGTACACCCCAGCCTGCAAAAGGCAGGGCAACTATTGATCCAAGAGGCAACATAAAAAGAACAGCACCCAATTCAGCTTCATTCAGGTGAAACTGGTCTTTTATTGCCGGAATACGGGCCGCCCAGGATGAAAAAATCATCCCGCATAACAAGAAATAAATCGAAATAGATAATCGCCTGTAAAAAGTTTTCCCGGTTTTCAAGGAAGTAAAATTATTGCAAAAAAAAAGCTCTCCTTTAACAGTGAGAGCTTTACCAAAAAGACATTTTAATTATTTTTCAGTCGCACCTTCCACCAATACGGTTACTTTGTTATTCAACACTTCGATAAACCCTCCAGCCACCTGAAAATTAGTGACGTTTGTGCCGGTTCTGTCCATCAGTAGTTTAATATTTCCACTGCCCAATGCACTCACCAATGGAGCATGTTTGTCCAGTACTTCAAAAGATCCGTCAATACCAGGTAACTGAACGCCATACACTTCGCCAGTGTAAAGCCTTTTCTCCGGAGTCAATATTTCGAGTTGCATACCTTTTTAATTTAGTGAATGGGTGAATAAGTCAATGGGAGAATGAACAGCCTCGGATCGTCAATCGTGAATGAGTCAATAAGTGAATAAACATCACAACTGTATTGGCTGTTTCACTGCTTACTGCTCACTCCTCACTGCAATTGTATTGGCTGTTCTCTACTGTCTACCGTCTACCCACTGGATTTGATTGGCTGTTCTCTACTGTCTACCGTCTACCGTCTACCTACTGTATTTTAATTGGCTGTTCACTTCATACTTCGCATTTCGCACTTCCCACTTCAAAATCATCCTTTCGCTGCAGCAAGCATTTTCTTACCTTTCTCAATTGCATCTTCAATAGTTCCCACAAGGTTGAAAGCTGCTTCCGGATACTCATCCACTTCACCATCCATGATCATATTGAAACCGCGGATAGTGTCTTCGATGCTAACAAACACGCCTTTCAAACCAGTGAACTGTTCAGCAACGTGGAACGGCTGACTAAGGAAACGCTGCACCCTGCGCGCACGGCTTACGATGAGCTTATCTTCATCACTCAACTCATCCATACCCAGGATTGCAATGATGTCCTGCAATTCTTTATATCGCTGCAAAATCAATTTCACTTTGTTGGCACAATTGTAATGTGCATCACCCACTATCAAAGGAGTCAGAATCCTTGAAGTAGAATCCAATGGATCCACCGCAGGATAGATACCAAGATCGGCAATTTTACGGCTCAATACCGTTGTGGCATCAAGGTGGGCAAATGTTGTTGCCGGCGCAGGATCGGTAAGGTCATCCGCAGGTACATATACTGCCTGTACGGAAGTGATAGAACCGTTTTTAGTTGAAGTGATTCTTTCCTGCATCAATCCCATTTCTGTGGCCAGCGTTGGCTGATAACCCACCGCCGACGGCATACGACCAAGCAACGCTGATACTTCAGAACCTGCCTGTGTGAAACGGAAGATATTATCTACGAAAAACAAGATGTCTTTTCCTTTTCCCTGGCCATCGCCATCACGGAAATATTCAGCGATTGTTAAACCCGATAAAGCCACACGTGCGCGTGCTCCCGGTGGTTCGTTCATCTGTCCGAATACAAAAGTTGCTTTTGATTCTTTCAAACCTTCCATATCTACTTTCTCCAGGTCCCAGCCACCTTCTTCCATACTATGTTTGAAAGCATCACCATATTTCATGATACCTGCTTCAATCATTTCACGCAACAGATCATTTCCTTCACGGGTTCTTTCACCTACACCGGCAAACACCGACAAACCTCCATATCCTTTCGCAATATTATTAATCAACTCCTGAATCAATACGGTTTTACCCACACCCGCACCACCGAACAATCCAATTTTTCCGCCTTTTGCGTATGGCTCAATCAGGTCAATTACTTTGATACCGGTATAAAGAATTTCTGAAGCAGTACTCAGGTTTTCAAACAATGGCGGTTTGGCATGAATTGCACGGCCCCCCACCTTTGAAACTGCAGGCAAGCCATCGATTGGATCACCAGTTACATTAAATAAACGGCCATTGATCAGTTCACCGGTTGGCATGGTGATGGGAATTCCTGTATCAGTAACAATAGCTCCTCTTACAAGTCCTTCAGTACCATCCATTGCAATACAACGAACGCTGTCTTCACCAAGATGCTGCTGAACCTCCATTACGAGAGTATCACCAGTTTCTCTTTTGATTTCAACTGCACTGAAAATTTCGGGAAGCTTACCCTCAAACTGCACGTCAACCACCGCTCCGATAATCTGCTTTACTTTACCCGTATTGGCCATATATAAAAAATATTTAAAGTGATTTTGGCTTAATGCCGCAAAGGTAAGGCGATGGGAGGGATAATAAAAATGCAGAGGTAGGAAAATTTATGATAGTCAAAAGTCTTTAGTCAGTAGTCAACTCTAAATCCGACTTAAGACTAAAGACTTTCGACTAATGACTTTTTTCACTCTCTGGCATCATTAATCTCCAGCCAATATCCATCGGGGTCACGGAGATAAATCTGGTGCACACCGTCGACACGGGTTGTAATTTCACCGGCACCGCCCATCCAGCTTTCAAAAGGGATATTGAACTTTTTAAGTTTTGCTACAAAATCGTTGACCGAGGGAACTGTGAAGCATAAGTGCGAATTTTTGTTCTGCGGAAACCTTTCATTACCCGCCATTATCAAATGCAGGTGGCTTTTAGGACCTACTTCAAACCAGGTGTGTTTTTGATCATGAAATGGTTCAGGAATGGTATCCAGCCCTATTTTATTCATGTAAAAATCAGTGCTTACTTTTAGATCTGTTACATACAAAGCAATGTGATTAAGCCTGATTGCGGCTTTTTGTGCCCTGGCCCCTACACATCCCAACAATGCAATTCCGAGGCATACTATTCTCAAAGATTTATTCATCCTCTGCTGTTTATCAATTGAAAAAAAATATTCATTCTTATGCTGAAATCCATTTGAACACCAATGCTGCTAAAATGGCTCCTATTGCCGGACCCGCAACGGGCACCCATGCATATGCCCAGTCACTCGATCCTTTACCCTTGATTGGCAAAATAAAATGCATTAACCGGGGGCCAAAATCACGTATTGGATTGATTGCATAACCTGTAGGGCCACCCAAACTTAAACCGACTCCCAGCACTAATAAAGCAACAGGTAAGGCATCCAATGCACCAATTTTCATTTCAGGTTTAGTGATAAATAATATGGCGAAAATGAAAACAAAAGTGGCGAGTATCTCGGTCAATAGGTTGGCTCCGAAATTTCTAACTGCAGGAATTGTACAAAAAACTGCCAGCTTGGAAGTTTGGTCAGGGGTGGCGTCGAACTGCTGGCGATAGATCAGCCAAACTAATAATGAACCTGTTGCTGCACCAAGTAATTGCGCCAACAGGTAAGCTGGCACATCAGCCAAAGGGAAATCTCCCAGAGTGACTAACGCAAAAGTTACGGCCGGATTTAAATGTGCACCACTAGCCGCTGCAGAGGCATACACTCCTGTAAAAACGGCGATGGCCCAGCCAAAAGTGATTACAATCCAGCCGCTATTTTGTCCTTTTGATTGATTTAATACAACATTGGCAACCACCCCATCACCCAAAGTAACGAGTAAAGCAGTGCCAACAAGTTCTCCTACGAAAGCAGTCATGACAAGCAATTATTATGATGTAATATCAATAAAAAAATCTGAAGAAATTAAGGAAGATAACCTTTTGCAAGAATTGAAAAATTTTCCAATTCTTTTTGTTTCCATATTTCATCTTTATCAAGCAGTTCACGCATCAGCTCAACAACCTTTGGCGCCACCTCCAATGCAACGCGTGCATCGAGAAATAATATTCTCATTCTACGGGCCAGCACGTCATCAAGCTTGAAGGCCATTTCGTTTTTTACAGCCCAGTAAACATGCCCCATCCTGAAAGGAAAATCCGGATGAATAAATTCGTTCAAATCAGGATTCTCTGACATAACAGCGTTAATCTTTTCCCCATCACTTCCATAAACATGTGTAGCATCATTGGTATCTACCACTTCCTGCCAACCGTGGATATGCATATTTTCGGTTACACATGAGCGTGGCTTCAGTTTTGCCACAAATGCCGCGTTGTCTACAGCGTCCTTTGCCATCTTTCTGTAAGTTGTCCATTTCCCGCCGGTAATTGTAATTAACCCGCCCGTGGAAACAACAATTGTATGATCGCGCGAGAGCATCGCCGTATTACCTGTGTTGGAAGTTTTGACGAGTGGACGGAGACCGGTGAAAATACTGAGGATATCAGACTCACCGATTTCAGTTTTCATGTATTTATTGAAATGATAAATAATAAAACTGATTTCTTCCCTGAATGGCAAAGGTTCATACAGAATTTCATCAACAGGAGTATCAGTTGTTCCCACCACCACTTTGTTATACCAGGGTACTGCAAACAATACACGGCCATCGGCAGTTTTTGGGATCATTAGTGCCGTATCGCCGGGGTAAAATTTTTTGTCGAGTACAAGATGAATTCCCTGTGAAGGCGAAACCATTCCCCTGGATGATTCATCTTCCATTCTCAATACATCATCAACATATACCCCTGTAGCATTAATGACTGATTTAGATGAAATGTTATATGATATTCCGGTGAGCTGATCTGTTGCGTTAACACCACTTACTTTTTTCTTTGCCGATGTAATGCCATCAACAGAAAAATAGTTGAGTAACACTGCGCCTTGTTCCGCTGCTGTCTGGGCCATATTCAATGCCAGCCTCGCATCGTCAAATTGCCCGTCAAAGTATCCAATACCACCTGACAAAGATTTTGTTTCGGCTACTGGCAACTGTTGTAATACTGATTTTCTGGAAAGGATTTTTGTTTTACCGATGCCCATCCTGCCCGCCAGTAAATCGTAAAATTTTAAACCTGTGGCATAATAGTATTTTTCCCACCAGCGGTAAGATGGAACTATGAATAATTGCTTACGCGATAAATGTGGAGCATTATTAAGTATCAGCCCTCTCTCTTTTAGTGCTTCTTTTACCAGTTTGATATTTCCCTGTGCAAGATATCTTACACCACCGTGTACAAGTTTTGTACTTCTGCTGGAAGTACCAGAAGCAAAATCGCAGCGTTCAAGCAAAAGGGTTTTGTACCCCCGCGAAGCGGAATCAATAGCAATGCCGAGGCCAGTAGCGCCTCCGCCAATAATCACAAGGTCCCATTCCTCAACCCTGTTTAACTGTTTCAACATTTCACTTCTGATCATGGGCCCAATTAGTTCAGCTCTTTTAATTAATCTATCTCTTCTGTCCATGCTTTTGCTGCACGAACAGCTTTGTTCCATCCCTTTAATAATATTGACCGTTCTGTTTGATCCATATCAGGATTAAACACTTTATCTGCTTTCCATTGGTTGGCAATGTCTGCCAGCCCCGACCAAAAACCTGTTGCCAATCCAGCAAGATATGCCGCACCTAAAGCTGTAGTTTCAGTAATTTTTGGCCGGAGTACATGCACATCCAGTATGTCACTCTGAAATTGCATCAGCAAATTGTTGGCCGTTGCGCCACCATCAACCCTTAGCTCACGGATAGGAATACCTGAATCTGCTTCCATTGCCCGCAATACATCATAGGTTTGGAAAGCAATACTGTTTAATGCTGCACGTGCTATATGCGATCTTGTACTTCCTCTTGTAAGTCCCACAATGGTACCACGCGCATGCTGGTTCCAGTGTGGTGCACCTAA
>JANPJC010000290.1:0-16082 GCA_031425315.1 Chitinophagales bacterium | reverse complement strand
TCAATTAGGCGTAATAATGCACGACATAAACGCGCGCTAGGCTTTTAAATATCAGATTATCAATGTTTTGTAAAGTTGAAAAAAACACTTAAGGCGAAATTTAAACTGTAAAAATGATAGTTAAAACACAGTGTTTTGGGGTTATAGTACACCTCATACACATTAAATTCATTACAAATCGGGAGGTTCATTCGACAATCCGACCAGGGTTTGCAAATGAGTTGGCAAATTCTATTATTTGAGTTCTTGATATTCAGTGAGGTACCAATTGCATGTCAATACATCTTTCCGCCATGTTTTCTAATTCCTGTATTAATTGTTCGTCCAGCTTAATATGTTCGTTAATATCACCTTCGATCTTTAGTAGATAGCGTTTTCGCTCGTTATCGATATAAAAAGCGTAAAGGATATGGGAATTGTCAGAAAAGCCCAATATCAGGTGCGAATTTGAAGGAATGGAATAACATCTAAAACTTTTAATTAATTGATATTTGCTCTCAGGTTTATCGCTTATTGGAACCCGGCCAACATATACGTTTAATGCCGTTCCGCCACCCATATTGTATAGATAATATTTCGCCCCAGCGTATACGAAATGTAATTCCGGGCGTCTCTGCGAAAGCTCCCATTTATCTCGAGCTCTTTGTGATCTATAGACACGAAACCCAAGTGCAAACAAGCCTATCGTACTTGTTAAAGTAAGAATCATTGAATAATATGCGCTGACAAAACTCCAATCTTCTGGATCATGTGAAAGGCCGTTATTGTTCATCAGCATAACAACGGGGAACCAAAATGATAGAAAAATGATAACAATAGCCGGTACTATCACCCATATATATGACGACTTAGGAACAAATTTATCTTCATCCATGGTTGTTAATTTACAATTAAAAAACCCTGCATTCGTCTGCAGGTTCCCAGGTACTTCCTTTAATAAACCGGTTATTTGATTCAAAGATAATTCCCCAGCTCACCAGCCGGCGAAGAAAAACCTCGTAAAAATTACGTTTTTTTCACTGGGTTGACACATTGTATTACTCTAATTTTACTTCCTAGAATTCTACTGATATATCAGGAGGCTGGCCAGACGAATGGTCAGGCTTTTTATTTACTAAGACTTTTATTTTTTGATTGAAAGTTTAAAACCGCTTCGAAGACGAAATCAGAACAGAATTTTACCTGCTCTTTGTTAAAGTTTTCATGAGAGTAGGTTTGTTCTCTACTGATATAAAAATGCTCCCCCTCAACAGAGCTTTCAGGATAATATATAATTGATGGCATAATGTTTTTAAACATTAAATACCTTCTTAAATCTACCTCCAAGATTTGAGATTTTTGCAACACTTTTATCTCATCCATCACATAATTTAAATCTTTTGCTATGTTCTCTAAGCTGGACTTGAGGTTTGAATCGATTTTGTGTCCACCAAATGTGGCACGATATGAACTCAAATAATCTGATCTAAATGAATTCGATCGAATAAGACTCATCCCTCGATTATCTTTTAACTCCATGGCTACCTTTTGAAATATTGAGAAGGCTTTTCCAATATTAAATATGGCGATGTGGTTCTGAAAACTATTTTGAGCTTTTTCAGCTTCTTTTAGAAAATCTTTTATTTGTACATTATTTACAATATCTGCCATCGAAAAGTCTTCGATATCGATTTCGAATAAGGTGAATAGAAAATCTGAAATGAAATTTGATGTCTCCAAAAAAAGATTATCTATTGTGCTACTATCCACAAAAACGCTTGAATGTTTTATACCATTTCTGGCGTGATTCAGCCTTTTAATATATGGTTTACTAATTGTCATCACATCGCTAGCTGCCAACTGTTTATTTATTCCTTCAGCATATCCATCAAGTATATTATTTTTTTCTGGACTTTTGGGAATGCTCAAATGCTCCCAGCAAACCTGTAAAAAACACTCAACTAAATCATGCATTGTTAAGACAGCCATGGAACCTATAGGCCTTCCCAAATCTTTCTGACGCTCTGCTTGCCCTAATAGAAACTTAACGAATATTAGCCTTTCAATTTTGTCGTCTGAAATTTCCATTCTTAAGACTTCGCTTTTGTTTTTGTTATAAATCGAGCCAACCAGATCAATTTCAATGGCATTAATTCTTTAGCTTTTTATTAGGGATATCTTGAGAATCAAAAAATGTATCTAACCGTAATAATATGTCAGTTGGTTTGGGATCGATAAAAGGCAATTTGATTTTATCATACTTAACAATTGGAACAATTGCATCCCTGGCAAGAATTATACGTTTTTCAATTGCAGATCGCATTTTCAAATCTTCAATCCCCTTGACAGCTTTGTTATATTTAGTCAGTGCTAGCTGGTATTCAAATTTTATATTCAGGATGCATTTATCACAATATTCCTTTTCGACGTATTCCAAATTAGAAAATATAAACTGTTCGTTGCAATGAATGCAGTTTCTTGAAATCAGACTCAATTGATACCTTTTTTTCTCAGCCTCCTCCTTTTGAACTTGATGAGCAGCAGTTAAACCTCCAGCAATACCAAGTGCCATGCCTAACCCTCCGAAAATTGCCATCTGAATGCCTGTTTTGGTTTCAAATTCAGATTTTTTAGTATAAAATGAATCAAAGGTTAATCCAAAGAAAACTCCAGCAATTAAACCTATGGCAGCTCCAGAAATAGTGTATAACGGATATCTAAAGAAATTTTTCAGTTGATTAATTTTAGATTTCAAAAATCCCGGCCGCAATCACATTCGATGATATAGTCCTTCTTAAAAGTGTTCATGACATCGGCAACTGCTTCCAAGGATTCTCGGTAATTAAATTTTATAGCCTTTTTTATCAACTCATCATACTTTGTATTTGATGTCCCTGGTTTAGTATGAACTATCGAATCTCTGAAGATTTTTAATTCATTAATTCTCTGAAATTTGGGAGATGTGGTGTTTATAATTTTTCCGGTGGCTTTAGGAAGTACTTCTTTAAGTTTTTCATCAAATTGCAAACTTTCCATTATCTGTTTTTTGTTATATGAAATAGTGCTCTTTTTTGAAACCAACACGTAGTTAAAGTCATCAGGGATTCTTTGATTGATAAATGATTCAAGGGCGGTGAATAGATTAATTACAAAATTGCTGACAGCACCATAAAATGAGAAAATCTGGTTGATTCCTGTTTCTGACAATCCTTTTTCAATATCTAATGCTGTAAGCAGGTTTTTGCGCTCTCTTTTGATAATTTCGAGGTGGATCTGTGCATTATGGAAGTAGATTAGCGTAGGATCTGGAATCGGAAAAAGATATTCCCTTCCATCAATTTTATGGACAAAAGCGCCGTACGTGTACCCACCTTCCCTTTGTATAAACGTTAAGTACCCTTCTTTGCCTTTAAATACTGAAGATGGAGACTTCAAATCATTTGCATCGTAAGTGGTAAAGGTTTCATTGCTTTCATCCAGCAGGTTTTGTTCACTCTCAAACAGGAATCTCTTTTTGATGTGTTTCATGGTGTATGCATAAAAAGGCCCGGGTAGAAACCCGGGCCGGTAAAAAGTTAAAAGCAATGATTGACATTGCGGGTTAAAGATAACAACTACCGGCCAGTATTAATAACGAATGGGTATACGGAAAAATTGATTTGTAACTGAAAACAGAAAGAATTGCCCCCCTTATTGCCCCTATGAATCTCTTCTAAAGAGGAAACCCGCCATGACAGCGAGTTTCCATTAAATTATTGTCGGGACGACAAGATTCGAACTTGCGACCCCTTGCACCCCATGCAAGTGCGCTACCGGGCTGCGCCACGTCCCGAAACAAGGATTAATCAAGGGAGGCAAAATTAAGGTTTTCATTGAGAAATGGAAGAGAATTTGCCAGATTCGACAAAATCCAAAACCTCCGTTTTATTTCATCACATCATTTATCTTCGCACAATTCTTTTTTTCCATGACGATTCTAATCCGGGATGTTTTAATAAAGGACAGTGGCTCCGTATTTCACAATTCAAGACAGGATATCCTTATCAGGGATGGCGTAATTGAAAGCATATCCGCACCTTCCGAAACGCAGGCTGATGAAGTGATTGCGGCGGAAGGTTTATCAGTTTCTACGGGATGGGTGGATGTATTTACGCACTGCTGTGAGCCTGGCCACGAATACAAGGAAACGCTGGAAACCGGTGCCAAAGCTGCGGCGGCCGGTGGCTTTACACATATATTTATTGTTCCAAATACCTCCCCTGCTCTGCACGATAAGAGTATGGTTGAATTCGTTGCCGGGAAAAAACTGGTTTCTCCGGTATCGGTTCATCCTTTGGGAGCAATTTCGAGAAATACCGAAGGAAAAGATCTGGCAGAAATGTATGATATGCATGCGGGCGGTGCCATTGCATTTACAGACGGATGGAACCCCGTCCAGTCTGCCGGATTGCTGATCAAAGCGTTACAGTACGTAAAAGTATTTAACGGCGTGATCATACAGGTTCCCGACGACAAGAGTATTGCCCCGCATGGCTTAATGAACGAAGGAGTGATTTCGACAAGGTTAGGCCTTCCGGGTAAACCCGCGATGGCAGAAGAACTCATTATTGCGCGTGATATTAAATTGGCGCGGTATACCGGATCCAAACTTCATTTTACGGGAGTAAGCTCACAGAAATCAATTGAATATATTAAACGGGGAAAAGAAGCAGGACTGGATATCACCTGTTCTATCACTCCTCAGCATATGTACTTCACAGAAGAAGATCTTCAGGGATATGATACCAATCTCAAAATCAATCTTCCCCTGCGTTCGAAAGCCGATGCAGAGGCGTTGAAAAAAGCTGTGGCAGAAGGTGTAATTGACTGTATCACATCTCATCATCAACCCCAGGCCTGGGATCAGAAAACATGCGAATTTGAGTACGCTAAACCTGGCATTAATGGACTGGAAACGGTTTTTGGTGCATTGGGAACAATGGACCTGCCGCTGGACGAGGTGATTAATTGTTTATCAGCTAAACCACGGCGGATTTTCGGATTGCCTCCTGCTACGATTGCAGAAGGCGCTGCTGCTGACCTTACGCTGTTTTTACCTGAAAAAGAATACATGGTATCAGATCAGTTATTCTCTAAATCAAAAAATAATCCTTTCATCGGTAAAACATTGAAAGGAAAAGTTTTTGGTGTGATACATAAAAACAAGACCTTGCTCATATCTTAAATAACCAACATGGAAACTTCAACTGCAGTTAAACAGACAAATCCACTCGTGCAATACTCGATTTTTTCGTCTATTGTGTCATTATTGTTTTTTGTGGTCCTATACCTGGGAGGTACCGAAGCATTTGCAAGCCCATTGGCTTTTACTGCCTACCTGATACCAATCGTTTTTGCTGTTTTGGCTTGCATTAAAGCTAGAAAACAGAATGATGGTTACCTGGAATTCAAAGAAGCACTTAAGATAAGTTTTGGCATTTTTGTATTTACCGCACTCACAACAACTATTTTTAGTTATGTGCTTTATAATTTCATCGACATACCTTTTTCAGATAGAATGTTACAGATGACGATTGAAAAGACGCAGGAGTTCATGCAGAAGTTTGGTGTGCCACAAACTGAAATTGACAAGGCCGTAAATGGTATGAACCGTGAAACTCTTTTTTCAATCGGAGCTATTTTTAAAAGCTTTATGTACGGTTGTATAGTATCCTTTATCATTGCATTGATTATTGCTGCGATAATGAAAAAGAAAAAACCCGAATTCGGGGCATAATTCTACTCCATGGATATTAGTGTTGTTATTCCTTTGAAAGACGAAGAAGAGTCGCTGCCTGAACTGTGTAGCTGGATAGAACGGGTTATGCAACAGCATTCATATTCATACGAGATTATATTAATTGATGATGGCAGCAGCGACCGTTCATGGGAAGTGATAAACGAACTGGGGAAAACCAATGCAAATATCAAGGGCATAAAGTTTCAGCGTAATTATGGCAAGAGTGCTGCATTGAATGAAGCGTTCAGAGTCGTGAGAGGTGATGTGGTGATAACAATGGATGCAGATTTACAGGATAGCCCGGATGAGATTCCAGGTTTATTCAACATGATTAAGAAGGATGGTTTCGATCTGGTCAGCGGCTGGAAAAAGAAGCGGTACGATAATGTGCTGACAAAAAATATTCCGTCAAAATTTTATAATGCAATTACCAGAAGAATGTCTGGTATACAACTTCATGATTTTAATTGCGGGTTAAAATCTTACAGGCGTAAGGTGGTTCAACGAATTGAGGTATATGGCGAAATGCACAGGTATATTCCGGTACTGGCGAAGTGGGCTGGATTCAAAAAAATCGGTGAAAAAGTTGTTGAGCACAGGCCAAGAAAATATGGCAATTCTAAATTCGGATGGGAGCGGTTCGTAAATGGATTTCTTGATCTTACCACGATCATGTTTATCGGCAAGTTTGGCAAAAGGCCCATGCAGTTTTTCGGATTGTGGGGAACGATTGCTTTTTTTATTGGGTTGATTTTTAGTCTTTACTTAATTGCTTCCAAAATAATGTACCCCCAATACGCGCTCACCAATAAACCCGCATTTTATATTGCCCTTGCAGTAATGACCATTGGAACGCAGCTTTTTGTAGCAGGTTTTCTTGGTGAAATGATTTCAAGAAGTTCGCCTGATCGTAACAGTTACCAGATAGAAGATACGCTTGGCTTATAGATTGAATCGAAAAAGTATTTTCATAATGGCTTTTTCTTTCGGCTTTAAATTTAATCTGTTGTAAAAAGATCTGACTGAATGAGTAGGTTACCTTCTGTTGTAATTATCGGACCGGCACACCCACTGAGGGGCGGATTGGCATCTTACAACGAACGTCTTGCAAGGGAGTTTCAAAACTCCGGTTATAAAACAACAATTTTTACTTTCTCTCTTCAATATCCCTCTTTTATATTTCCCGGCACTACGCAATATTCTGCTGAGCCAGCACCAACAGATATTAATATCCGGGTAGTGATTAATTCTGTAAATCCTTTGAATTGGCTTTTGTCGGGAAATGAAATTAAAAAATTGAATCCGGATATTGTAGTGGTGAGGTACTGGCTGCCTTTAATGGGTCCTGCATTGGGAACAATATTACGAAGGGTGAAGTTGAACCGGCACACAAAAATAATTTGTATTGCCGACAATGTAATTCCGCATGAAAAACGACCCGGAGATAAAATTTTTACAAAATATTTTGTAGGAGCAGTTGATGCGTTTATTACGATGAGCCAAAAAGTATTGAAAGATCTTTTGCTTTTCAATACCAGTAAACCTGCAGTATTTGTTGCTCATCCTTTGTATGATAATTTTGGAGACGCCCTTCCTAAAGAACGGGCCAGACTTCAATTGAAACTTCCCTCTATTCCCCAAAAAATAATTCTCTTCTTTGGATTTATCCGTGCATATAAAGGATTAGATCTGTTACTGTATGCAATGGCTGATGAGCGGATCAGAAAAGCAGGCATTCAATTACTGGTGGCCGGAGAATTTTATGAGAACAAAGATGGTTATCTGGATTTAGTAAAGTCTTTGCAACTTGAAACTACAGTTTTATTACATACTGAATTTATTCCTGACAGCCTTGTAAGATATTATTTGTGTGCCGCAGATGTTGTTGTTCAACCTTACAGGAATGCGACACAAAGCGGAGTTACACCTCTCGCCTATCATTTTGAAAAGCCTATGATAGTAACCAATACCGGGGCTTTACCTGATATGGTTCCGCATGAAAAGGTTGGACTTGTTGCGGAGCCCGATCCTGCATCAATCGCCGACAGCATTCTGAGGTTTTATGAATTAGGCGAAGATTATTTTTTGCCTCATCTTCGTGAAGAAAAGAAAAAATATGCCTGGAGCCGGATGGTGAAGGCGATTGAGGACTTATCAAATGGTATTCAGAAGTAAAGCGCCTTTAAGGATTGGCCTTGCCGGTGGAGGCACAGATGTTAGCCCATACAGCGATTTATATGGCGGCGCAATTTTAAATGCATCTATTGGCCTTTTTGCAACGGCACATATCGAACCACTTGATGAGCCTGTAATTATTCTGGATGCCGCTGATCGAAACGAAATTGAAGAATACGTTTATCAAAATGAATTACCACTAACGGGAAAACTCGATTTGCTGAAGGGGGTTTATAATCGAATTCAAAGGGATTATGGCCTTCAACTTAATGGGTTCAAACTCACCACCAATGTTGATGCACCAGCCGGATCAGGTTTAGGTACATCCTCCACTCTTGTGGTGGCTATCATTGGTGCTTTTGTTGAAATGTTACGGCTACCATTAGGCGAATATGATATTGCTCATTATGCATATGAAATTGAAAGGAAAGATCTTGGTCTCGCAGGAGGTAAACAGGATCAATACGCAGCTACATTTGGCGGCGTCAATTTCATGGAGTTTTACAGCGGAGACAAGGTGATTGTTAATCCTTTACGGATTAAAGCGGAATATCTGCAGGAACTGGAAAATAATCTTTTATTATACTATACAGCCAGCAGCCGCGAATCTGCCACTATCATTAAAGAGCAGCAACTTAATGTTGAGAACAATGATTCGCAATCAGTGGAAGCTATGCACATGTTGAAAGAGCAAAGTAAAAGGATGAAGGAAGCATTGTTAACAGGACGGCTGGATGAAATTGGTAAAATTCTGGACTTTGGTTTTGTACAAAAGAGAATGATGGCGAAAAATATTTCCAACAGCAGGATAGAGGAAATTTATACAGCAGCAGTCAATGCAGGTGCCACAGGTGGGAAAATTTCCGGTGCTGGCGGCGGTGGGTTTATGATATTTTATTGTCCCGGAACCACACGCTACCAGGTTATCGAAGCATTGCTTCCCTTCGGCGGTCAAATTAAACCTTATTCGTTTTGTAATACTGGGTTGACTACCTGGTCTGCATAACAAGGGAATGCAACGTATCTTTATGGCTATTTTTCAAGGCTTCTCTCTTCGTTATATTTCAATTTAAACAGCAGTGAAATTATGGATAAAATAAAGCCCCTGATTAAAGCTTCGATTGATGTTAAACAACTGGTGCTGGATAATGCAGAATTAGTGGGGAAAACAGATAGGGTGATTAATGTGATTCATTCAGCACTAAAAGCAGGCAACCGGATCTGGTTCTGCGGTAATGGAGGCAGTGCCGCGGATGCACAACATCTGGCTGCAGAATTCAGTGGAAGATTTTATCTAGATAGAACAGCATTACCAGCGGAGGCATTGCATTGCAATACTTCTTATCTCACTGCGGTGGCGAATGATTATAGTTTCGACGAAGTATATGCCAGATTGATCAAGGGAATATGTGCGGCGGGTGATGTATTGATAGGGCTAACGACTTCCGGTAATTCTGTTAACATCATCAGGGCTTTTGAAGAAGCCAGAAAAAAAGAAATTGTCACAGTTGGTTTTACCGGTGAAACGGGTGGAAAAATTAAATCACTTACTGACATCCTGATTAATATTCCATCAAAGGATACTCCACGAATCCAGGAGGCGCATATGTTGCTGGGGCATATTATTTGTCAACTGGTTGAAGAAAAATATTTTGCATCCTGATGAGTAGTTTAAAAGAAGTTCTGATACTGGCAGGTGGCTTAGGTACCAGGCTGAGTGAAACGGTCCCTGGTATACAAAAATGTATGGCACCGGTTAATGGCCGCCCTTTTTTGTTTTATCTTATTAAATATTTACAAGGCCAGCACATCTCACACTTTATATTTTCATTAGGATACCTCAGTGAAAACATCATTGATTATATCGGCGCTCATTTTACTCAGTTGAATTGCAGCTTTTCAATCGAAGACTCACCCCTTGGCACCGGAGGCGCAATTCGAAAGGCGCTTACAAATTCCGGAGAAGAAAAATTGCTCATTGTGAATGGGGACACATTTTTTAATGTGAATCTGTCGGCGCTCTTCCTTTTACACGAAGAGGCACAGGCGGACTGTACCATTGCATTGAAACCTATGAAAAATTTTGACAGGTACGGTTGTGTTGACATAAACGAAAGAGGCCAGGTAAAGGCCTTCAGAGAAAAACAGACTTATGCGGAAGGCCTGATTAACGGCGGTATTTATACGCTCAATAAAAATGCAATTTTAAGAGAAAATTTACCAGAGAAATTTTCATTTGAAAAAGATTACCTGGAAAAATATGTTGCCGTTAGTAAAATTTACGGTCAGGTGCATGATGAGTATTTTATTGATATCGGCATTCCCGAAGACTACTTCAGGGCTCAGGAAGAATTAAAACAGTTTGTATAAATGATCGGCTCATCTTTGAAAAGCGAATTGCCTGATATTGATAAAACCTGGTCTGTTTTCCTGGATCGTGATGGAGTTATAAATATAGAAAAGGAAGCTGATTATATCAGGAACTGGGAAGAATTCAGATTTTATGATGGCGCAGCAGAAGCCATTGCTCTCATCAGCCTGCAGGTTTCGAGACTATTTATAGTAACGAATCAAAAAGGCGTTGGAAAATTATTAATGACTGAGGATGATCTGATTGATATCCATTCAAAAATGACTGAAGCTGTGGTTGAAGCGGGTGGCCATATAGACAGGATTTATTTTTGCAAAGATCTGGATAATGATAGTTTCTATAGAAAACCTAATCCCGGAATGGGTTTCCTCGCAAAGGAGGAATTTCCGGAAACGGATTTCAATAAGGCAATAATGGTCGGCAATACACTGAGCGATATGCAATTTGGAAAGACTTTAGGCATGTTCACCGTATTCATACCTTCCACGAAACCGATGCCAGTACTTCCCCACCCTCTTGTTGACCTGGTTTGCACCGATCTCGTTTCCTTTGCTAAAGCTTTGTAAAAGTCACAGGCAGCACAATATTTTTGCTTCAACTTTGTTGTAAGATACAGACTATGCAGAAACCTTCTTACATCTTGATATTCATGCTCTTTGCTTCAATTTTGTGCACTACTCCCAGTGAGATAAACGCTCAGGCAGTGAAAGTAAACAAAGCATTGAGGCAGCGGGAAGACTCCCTTGCGGAAATGGCCAGGAAAATTGTAACAGAACGAGAGGCCGCTGACCGTTTCAGATCGGATAGCTCCTTTACCCGGATGCTTGTCAGGGCATTAAAAGAGCCTTACTCTTTTCATTATCCATTCGATTCAGTTGAATCGATCTCTAAACTTTACTCACCAGACAGTACGTTCAGGATATTTACATGGCAGGTGGTGAGGGATGAAAGTTTGCATCGCCGACATGGCGCGATACAAGTCAATACGCCTGATGGCAGTCTGAAATTGTTCCCTTTAATCGATCGCAGTTTTCTTATTGAAAATGCAAAGGACACGATTACTAATAATGATTGGTGGATGGGCTCTATCTATTATAAAATCGTACTTAAAACTTTTAATAACCGCACATTCTATACGCTCCTTGGTTATGATGAAAACAACATGAGGAGTACCAAAAAGAGAATTGAGGTATTGACCTTTGATGCATCAGGTAAACCGATTTTTGGCGGACCTTTTTTTAGTTTCCGTGAAGACACCTTACAGAAACCCGTGCAGTCAAGGTTCTGGATTGAATACAGAAAAGATACAAATGCGAGAATGCAGTATGATGAAGAAATGGATATGATTATTTATGATCATCTGATTTCTGAAAGTAATGAGCCGCAGAAAAAATACACGTTAATTCCTGATGGAGATTATGAGGGTTTCAAATGGCAGGATGGAAAATGGGTGCATATTGATAAAGTATTTACCTATAAACTAAGGGATGGTGAAGCGCCTGTGGGAGCACCGTTAACAGAAGATAAAATGGGAGGGAAAATAATACCAAAGGAGAATACAAAGAAACAAAGGAACTGAATGGTGAAGAATGAATTATAGTTACTTCATAAACAGGCTTCTTGTTTCAGCATATTGCAGGAACTGAAATAATTAAAAGAACCGGTGGCAAATGCTACCGGTTCAGTTTTTTTTGATGTCGCCATTGGTGTGAGGTTAGCCTCGGCTGGTGTAATTGAATGTAATTTACGGCCGCCGTTTTTTATGGCATACGTGAAAAACACGGTATTAATGATTTTCTTTGAAGGTTCAACATTGACCACCAGTTTTATCTGTAAATATTAAGATTTAGTTTAATGGTTGATTGGAGGCAAAAAATTCTTTTGCTGTTACTTTTCCAGAGCTGCTCCCGTCAATCTATTGCTGAATAAGGAATAGCGAAAGAGATAAACAATTGGTTTTTGAAATACTGACAATGTTGTTCAGTTGCTAAAAGCACTAAAAAACGAAGGCCTGCATTTTCAGCAGACCCTCTAAAAGCTATAAAAATAATAATTTATTAATCAGCATCAACAAGAAAGGTTCCAAGATTTATCAATTCCCCTTTGCCCATTTTAAACTCATCAATAGCGTTGACATCTACATCTTCCATCACCTTACTTCTGAAAATCTCAACACTATTTTTGAACACAACAAAGTAGAAGTCGAGCGACTTCTCTTTGATAGGGTCATTGGTATCCAGCTGCGATGGATTGAAACTGATCCGCAACTCACCACTATTGTCTAATCCAGATTGTCCTAAATAATCATCTTCAAAAAAATCCTTGTCAAATAATTTTACATTATATTCTGCACCGGAAAGCGGTAGATCAGATCCTTTAGCAATTAATCTTGCGGTAACTTCTATGTTCATCTCTTTATCTAAACCGACTTTTGTCATAACAGGATTGCATTAAGATTAAAAATTGAATTTGATATTATAGATGGAATTTTATCAATCATCAAGTTTCAGTACTGCTAAAAACGCTTCCTGAGGAATTTCAACATTACCAATCTGCCTCATTCGTTTTTTCCCTTCTTTCTGTTTTTCGAGCAGTTTACGTTTACGGGAAATATCACCGCCATAACATTTTGCAGTCACGTCTTTGCGCATGGCAGAGATATTTTCCCTGGCTACCACTTTTGCGCCAATGGCTGCCTGAATTGCAATCTGAAACTGTTGGCGTGGTAATAGCTCTTTTAATTTCTCACACAATTTTCTTCCAAATTCCTGTGCCCTTCCCCTGTGAATCAAAGCACTCAGCGCATCAACTTTATCGCCATTAAGCAAGATGTCCATTTTTACAATATCACTTTCCCTGTATTCGATAGGATGATAATCGAAAGATGCATATCCTCTCGTTTGACTTTTTAATTTATCATAAAAATCAAAAACGATTTCAGTCAATGGCATTTCAAAAATCAATTCAACTCTTGTTTGAGTCAGGTAACTCTGATTGATCAAAATCCCTCTCTTTCCAAGGCACAAGGTCATAATGTTACCTATGTAATCAGGTTTGGTGATGATCTGTGCTTTTATGAAGGGCTCTTCAATACTTTCCATCTGAGTGGGATCGGGCATTTCAGAAGGATTGTTTACATCGATCCTTTCACCCCTGGTTGTGAAGGCAACAAAACTTACGTTGGGTACGGTGGTTATAACTGTTTGATTAAATTCCCGTTCCAGCCGTTCCTGGATAATTTCCATGTGCAGCAATCCCAGGAAGCCGCAACGGAATCCAAAACCAAGTGCCTGTGAAGTTTCCAGTTCGAATGTAAGAGATGCGTCATTCAGCTGCAACTTGTCCATGCATTCGCGCAATTCCTCAAAATCTTCTGTGGCAACAGGGAAAATTCCTGCGAACACCATCGGTTTCACTTCTTCAAAACCTCTAATGGCTGGGGCGGGATTTGCGGCATTAATTATGGTATCACCAACTTTAACCTCCTTGGCATTTTTTATGCCCGTAATGAGGTAGCCGACGTCACCGGTATTTACTTCGGTCTGAGGCGACATTTTCAATTTCAATATCCCCACTTCATCCGCTTCGTATTCCAGATCAGTAGAAACAAATTTAATTTTATCTCCTTTTTTGATTTTACCATGTGTAATCCTGTAATACACAATGATCCCCCTGAAAGGATTAAATACGCAATCAAAAATAAGCGCCTGCAATGGTGCCTCAGGGTTGCCGGATGGCGAAGGAATCCTCGTAACAATTGCTTCAAGAATTTCATCTATGCCAATTCCCGTTCTGCCGCTGGCAAGGAGTATTTCTTCTTTTTTACAACCTATCAGTTCAATAATCTGATCGGTAACCTCATCAATCATTGCACCATCCATATCAATTTTATTGATGACAGGGATGATTTCAAGATTGTTTTCTATGGCGAGGTAGAGATTAGAAATAGTTTGCGCCTGGATACCCTGTGTGGCATCCACTAGCAGCAACGCCCCTTCGCAGGCTGCCAATGCCCTGCTCACCTCATAGCTGAAATCGACATGGCCGGGTGTATCGATCAGGTTAAGAATGTACTCTTCCCCGTTCCGATGTTTGTAATTGATTTGAATAGCGTGGCTCTTGATCGTTATTCCCTTTTCTCTTTCGAGATCCATATCATCCAAAACCTGATCCATCATGTCCCTCTCACTGATGGTATTCGTGGTTTGTAATAGCCGGTCGGCTAAAGTGCTTTTCCCGTGGTCAATATGAGCAATTATGCAAAAATTCCTGATTTTCTTCATTTCCATGCCCTGATGGCTTTAGTTTTATTACCGGCCGGAGGTGCCTGCCGGGATGCAAAAGTAGTTGATTTTAGCAGTATTGAGGAATGCTGTTGGTGGCATTCTCTGTTTAACTTACTTTCGCAACAAACCCCCTTATATGGAATTAAAGGCGCTTTTTGAGGAAGCTGTTGAAGAAAGTAAATCTCTTACTGAAAAGCCTAGTAATGATACTCTTCTTCAATTGTATTCACTTTATAAACAGGCAACAGAGGGTGATAATAATAATGAGCCGCCTTCCAATCAATTTGATTTTGTATCCAGGGCAAAATATGAGGCCTGGATGAATGCTAAGGGAAAGACTACCGACGAAGCCATGAAAGAATATATTTCGTTGATCAACAAACTGAGGAACTGATCAGTATCTGAATATTTTGAGAGGGGTGATCCAGACTCCTTCCTTCCTGAAAAAAAATATTGCCAACGACAGGTTAAATGCGATGCAGCCTGCAAGATTAGCAAGGGCAGCGCCTGTAATTCCCATTACCGGTATGAAGAAGAAACAGCCAACACCAGTTATAATTACATTCATCAACATACAGATTGTTGCAACACGTTCACTTCCGGAAACTAGAAAATAAGCACACACAGGTCCCGTAAAAGCGGTTATAAGCTGTGCAGCGCCCAGTATCAAAAGCGGCTTATATGCCAGCACAAAATTTTTACCATATAGTTCAAGCATCCATGGCGCCACGAAAATTGAAAGTATCAGGATGAAAAGGCAACCAACAAACATTCCCCTGGCACCATTTCGGATTAGTTCAAATATCTCCGTTTTATCTTTCAGGTGATGATGCTTCGACAAAAAAGTTGGAATGACCAGGTTTATGATAACAACAGGGTAAGCGATAATGTCGGCAATTTTCAGTGCAACATTATAATATCCAACTTCGCTGAGCGAAACCATACTACCCAACGACAAAATATCAATCCTCGCTGTAAGTACATATAAAATACTCATGGCAAGAAAATATTTGTTTCGCCTGAAACTTAAGTCCGGCGTACTTTCAATTCCACCGCCCGGATCCGATTTTTTGAGTTCTCTGCTGATCAGCCATCCCTGAAAAAATAATCCTGCAAACACTGCTATACCCATCGCAGCAATCAATTGAAAAATATTCAGGCTTGAAGAACTGAATAAAAAATAAACCGAAAGAATAACTGCAAAAAGGAATGGTCTCAATATCTTCTCCGAAACCTGGCTTAAGACAATAACGTCAAGGCCCCGCAGGTAAGATGTAAAATTGCTGCTTAATGCAAATAGTAAAATCAGGGAAACTGAATACCTGAAAATGAATTGGTTTTCATGCAGTCCTTTTATATTGACACTGCTAACAATGAAACTGAAAAAAAACATTACCAGTGCGGCGGCAATTGCAATCGTTATAACAGACCATCTCAGTATTTTTCTTATTGCCTTGTAGTCTTTTTCAATTTTGAGGCCGGGCAATACGGC
>JANPJC010000289.1:0-7423 GCA_031425315.1 Chitinophagales bacterium | reverse complement strand
CTGAGACCGAATTGAAATTTATTATAGTTGCTTTTATCTGAATATAAAATCCCGGAATTATCTTTCAACAGAGCATTTGAACTGATAAGCAAACCTGGCTGTATGCCTGCTGTAAAACCAAATGGCAATCTGGTTTTTGCTCCCCATGTTATACCATACTCTACTGGAATTTGTAACAAATGATATTGATTACGATACTTCGTCATGTCTCCGGGCAAATAGTAGCTGTTAAGGGAAACTGATTGATAACCATTAAATACACTGGTGTTCATATTAGAAATAGTGCCGGCACTCGTTATAGTAGATAAATAAGTATAGTCTATTCCTGCACTTACCGACGCTTTTTTACCAATTGCCGTTCTAATCCAGATTCCGGCCTCAAACCCATAAGATTGCTGCTGGTCATAAGTATAGTTTAATGTAGGAAGGCCAGGGAACCCATTGCTACCAGGAGAAAAATTATCGGCCATCGCTGATTTATCACTTGAACCCAAAAAGTTTTCCGGTAATGCCGTTATACCAGTGCTGAATTTCACACCAATCTGAAAACTCTTTTTACGTTTATACTTGTCAGTTACCTTGGCTTGATTTGCAGACAGGGAATCATCAGATGAAACCTTAGCCAGGTTTGCTAAAATTGTAGATGTTGAATCTAAATCTGCCGTTTTTATTTCTTGCTGGCTCTGCGCCTGTTTGTCTGCAGCAATGTTTTCCACAGTTAATCTCTCTGCTTCATTTGGCTGTGAACGGATGAAAGGCGTTTCAGACTTTGTATCCGTTGCTGAAATTTCATTTATTTGGGTGCCAACGATTTCTCTCTCCTGCCTGTTTTGAATTACCGCATCACCTTTTCCTGCATCTCCATGAGTAAAATCGGCTTTGTGATTAGAAGTTTTTTTCACAGGCGACAAACTGCTGTTTTTATTTACCTCCGCTACTGTTCCTGAATTTTGTTTCCTGCCATCTTCCGTTTCAGATTTTGCAGTTTCGGCTGATTTTGACAAATCAACTGTTTTTTCTGTTTCAGCGGTAAGACCTGATTCTTTTTCTGATTGTATTTCACCAGCCACTATTTCAGGCTGGCCGGAATTCGTGGGGAATGTATTGTAAACAAAGTAAGCGCCACCCAATAATGCCATCAATCCCAAAAATAGCCATAGCACTCCGCTACGACGCTTATTTTTCTTATGCAATTCTTCTTCAACGCGCATCCATACCTTTTGGGATGGCGGTAAATTAAATCCGTCGAGCTTTTCCTGGACGTTTTTCTCAAATGATTTATCGGGCATATTTTTCCGATTTTTTATTGTCTTCGTCAATTTTTTCGAGCCATTGTGTCAACAGATTACGGGCTCTCATATATTGAGACCTGGATGTGTTTTCTGAAATGCCTAGAATTTTGCCAATTTCCACATGAGTATACCCTTCTACCGCGTAAAGGTTAAAAACTGTTTGATAACCTGTCGGCAGTTGCCGGATCAGGTCAGCCAACTCTTTAGCATGAATCATTAAATCAGGCGTTTCGTTCATGATGGGATGTAAAGAAGGCTCAGTAAACACCATATCATTGCGGTAATGTGCATTTTTTTTCAGATAGTTGATAGAGGTATGAACCATTATCCGGCGGATCCAGGCTCCCAGTTCACCATCACCGCGATATTGGTGAAGATTGGTAAAAACCCGTATAAATCCCTCCTGCAGAACATCTTCTGCATCTTCAAACGATTTAGTATAGCGGTAACATACAGCCATCATCTGATCGGCATAATAGTCATACAATTGGCGCTGGGCCAAAACATTTCCCTTCTGGCAGTCTTTGATTAACTGTTTCGGATCGATCATCTGGACGTCTTGATTTACCCTGACAATGAAAAGATAGCTGTCGTTGCACTCAATCAGGGGTTCACTTTAATATCTTTGACGCTTATGGAAAGCGAATTGATACAAAATGACGGAAAATTTATCTGGCACCCCTATACTTCTCAGTTTCAGGCGCCGGAAACCATTGCCATTGTTGAAGGAAAGGGGTCAAAATTAATCGATGAACATGGTAACACCTACATCGATGCAATCAGCAGCTGGTGGGTAACCCTTCATGGGCATGCCCATCCCTATATCGCTGAAAAATTATATCAACAAGCCTTAAAGCTCGAACAGGTTATTTTCGCCGGCTTTACTCATCCACCAGCGGTTCAACTCGCGTCAAAACTGGTTGAGGTGTTACCGGGAAACATGCGAAAAATCTTTTTCAGCGATAATGGTTCCACGGCAGTTGAAGTGGCATTAAAAATGGCGGTGCAGTACTGGAAAAACCAGGAACAAAAACCTCTGGCATCGCATACCATTCAATTTGATGATGAACAGGGGCTCTCTCTTCCTGTTTCACCAACCGGCAGAAATAAAATCCTTGCGCTAAGGAACAGCTACCATGGCGACACATTTGGCGCTATGAGTGTGAGTGAAAGGGGTGTATTTACTAAAGCATTTCACGATATGTTGTTTGATGTAATATTTATCGATGCGCCAGATGAAACAACATTTCCCACTACAGTTGAATTTCTGGAAGAAACAGGAGAAGAGATTGCATGTTTTATTTATGAACCGCTGGTACAGGGTGCAGGAGGTATGCAAATGACCGAACCCCACTGGCTTAACGAATTATTGACTGAAGTAAAATCTAAAAATATAATTTGTATTGCCGATGAAGTGATGACAGGTTTTGGTCGTACCGGAAAACTTTTTGCTTCATCCTATTTAAATGAAACACCCGATATTGTTTGCCTGAGTAAAGGTTTAACCGGCGGTACGATGGCATTAGGCGTAACTGCCTGTACAGAAAAAATCCATAGCGCTTTCGTCAATGAAGATAAACTGAAAACATTCTTCCATGGACACTCGTTCACAGCTAATCCACTGGCCTGTACTGCTGCGCTGGCCAGTTTTGATCTTTTAATGAAAGATGAATGTATCGGGCAAATTGAAAAGATTATCGACCTGCATATTTTGTTTATTGAGCAGTTGAAAAAATCAGACGCTTATGCGAAAGGTTTTATTTTAAATCCCCGGCAATGTGGTACCATCATTGCATTTGAGATGAAAGACAAGCACAACGATTATCTCAATCCTATCAGCAAAAAAATTCACCGTAAAGCGCTGAAGCATGGTGTTTTGCTAAGACCTTTAGGCAACACGGTTTATGTACTGCCTCCATATTGCATCACTCCGGAAGAATTGAATAAGGTTTATAATGTGATAATGCTGATTGTGGAAGAAATGCTTTGAAGTACGAAGTGGGAAATGGGAAGTGGGAAGTTAACAGCCGTTGAGGGGCGCGGGTAGCTCGTTGCAGGTAGCAGGTTACTGGTTAAAACAGCCAATACATCTGCAGTACGTAAAACAACAACATTATATTTTTTTTCTCCGCTCTTCATAAAGACTCCGCTACCCTCTGTGGCATAAATTAAAAATTTAAAATTTTTTGGTAGTAATTTTCTTGGCTAGTCGCACTGCGCGGAGCATTTGAGTTCAACAGAGAACCTGTCTTTACCTGTGAGCGTAAAACGTATAACATAGTACGTATAACTATATTGGTTGTTCGTTTGTGGCCCTTTGTGTACAAACTTCGGAATATTTATCAATCACCTGGTAATACGATTTTATGTACTAAAAATGTAGAAGTAATCGTAACCATACCTACATTCTAATAAAGAAAATACCGTGCCTATGGCACTCCATTCTTTCGGAAGACAATTTCTTCTACCAAAATTCCATGCCTACGGCATTCCCTTCAAAAGAAAAAATCAGGTTTATTAAATTTATAATTCCTGAATGCGGGTTTCTAAGCGCTCCGCTTTGTAATACATAGCCGGCCTGCCCGCCAGGTCTTGGCAGGCGGGGAATACGGCGGGATCGGTAAAATGCGGGAAAGATATTTCAGTGTATTTGTTCCCGCTCTTTGCAGTTTCCCGATAAAAATATCCTCAAAAGACAATGCTGGCCGGGAATATCCGGAGGAGGAAATCAAAATGGAAAATTAACACACTTGTATTGGCTGTTCTCTACCTACCTACCGTCTACCTTCTACTATCTGTGTATTGACTGCTCCCTGCTTACTGCTCACTTGTATTGGCTGTTCTCTACGGTCTACCGTCTACCTTCTACTATCTGTGTATTGGCTGCTCCCTGCTTACTGCTTACTGCTCACTTGTATTGGCTGTTCTCTACTGTCTACCGTCTACCTTCTACTATCTGTGTATTGGCTGCTCCCTGCTTACTGCTTACTGCTCACCTGTATTGGCTGTTCTCTACTGTCTACCGTCTACCTTCTACTATCTGTGTATTGGCTGCTCCCTGCTTACTGCTTACTGCTTACTGCTCACTTGTATTGGCTGTTCTCTACTGCCTACCGTCTACTGTCTACTGTCTCTTTAATCAATTTCTGATTAGCAAAAAATTAGCGATCCACTGATAAGCAATAAAACCGAGCATAAAAATTACAGTGAAATTATTGAATATCTCTCCGGTAACAAATGAAGTAGTAACTGCTGCTATTCCTGCCGCTGCCATAACAACAGTATAAATCAATAAAACATTTTTCGTTTTAGATTGGGCAAACATGGATCCGAAAGGTACCATCATGGCAAATCCTACCGCAGCCACCAATAAATAACGATCATCTTTCAATATGAAATAGGCAATAACTCCCGCAATTAATACGAGCATACTCAGACCAACAAAATTCGAACTGGTGATTTGCTTTTTATCAAGCAGATGACGACCATATACATTAAGGCGCAGAAAAAGATTACTGACAGGCGTGATTACCCAGGTGGAAAATGCCACAATTGTCAATAATCCAACCAGCGGAAAGAGATATGGTTGCAACGAAGGATTACTCCGTGCAATATTTCTGATTACATTGACCAGTAAATAAAATCCGATAATTACACCCCATTGATATTTCGAAGTAAGATTTCCTATCCAGAAAGAATATTTCAAAAACAGCCGGTAAAAAACATTACTTGCCTTTAATGCTTCCACCATTCCTGCCTGCGCATTTGAATTATTGGGATCAATTTTAAGCGACTCCCTGAAATGCATAAGCGCTTTTTCAGGATCGCCTTTTTCCAATAATCCCCATCCATAATTTGCATGTGTATGCGGATTATTGGGATCGTTACGCAAGGCGCCTTCTATCGTTTGAAAGGAACCCTGTTTATCATTCAATTTGAGTAAGGCCGTACTTCTGACATTGAGGCCTACCACATTTTCGGGATCCAATTCCAAAGCCTGGTTGGCAAACTCAAGCGCTTCCCTGTACTTTTTCTGTACCAGGCGAATTGATGCATATACAGTAAAATAGTTCGGCTCACCTGGATCCAATCTTAATGCCTGCTGAATATTTTCTTCTGCCTCCGCATACTTCTCTGTTTGCAACATTATGCGCGACTTAATGAAAAATAGTCCGGCCTCATCAGGTTCAATTGCAATAGCGGTATTGACCATCAGAATCGCCTTATCATATCTGTCCAGCTGCAGATTTATTTCGGCCAGCAAAGACAATACCCCTAAATCGTCTGGTGTTGTGGCAAGTGCAGTCATCAATAATTTTTCCGCCTCTACATACTTCTGTTGACTGATCAGCACATGGGCCCGACTGATTATATTTTCAACCATTTTTATTTTTTGATTTTCAGGTGATGAAGAAT
This sequence comes from Chitinophagales bacterium, assembly GCA_031425315.1. Lineage (GTDB taxonomy): Bacteria > Bacteroidota > Bacteroidia > Chitinophagales > Chitinophagaceae > Pollutibacter. The sequence continues at coordinate 1,715 of JANPJC010000289.1, read as the reverse complement.
ATCATCATACAAACCTGAATCGTTGGCAAACAGTGCAAAGTTTTTTGCTGTAGAAAACCATTCCTGCGTGCTGGCTTTATGTTTTTTTGCAGCGCTAAGTAAATCGTTGCCGGTAATGGCACCCGGAATGCCATCAATAAAAGCTTTCTCCAATTTTTCTTCAATTGCGATATCAATTACCGCCTCTATATCTGCACCTGAGTAATTGTCGAGTTTCTTCGCGAGCTGCTGAAAATCAATTTTCTCAGTTGGCTTGTCTTTAAGTTTCAGCTGAAGAATAGAGGCTCTGGCTTCTGCATCCGGTGGCGGTACAAAAATAATTCTGTCGAAACGACCCGGTCTTCTGAAAGCCGGATCCAAATGCCATGGTGTATTTGTGGCGCCCAGTACCAGCACTCCATCGTTATTACTTTCCACACCATCGAGCTCCTGTAAAAACTGGTTGATCAAATGCCTGCCGGAAGACTGGCGCATATCTGTGCGGCTCGCACCCAAAGCATCAATCTCATCAAAAAATAATACGCACGGCTGATTGGCTCTTGCAATTTCAAAAATTTCATGCAGATTTTTCTCACTGTTACCAATCCACATGTCCAGTACATCATTTAATCCAACATTGATGAACTTTGCATTAACCTGACCCGCTGTTGCCCTTGCGATATACGTTTTACCACATCCGGGCGGGCCATATAATAATATTCCGCCACCTGTTTTCTTGCCATATGCTTTATATAGTTCAGGATGTTTTAGTGGCTGAATGATTTTAAGACCGATTTCTTTTTTCACTGCATCCATTCCGCCTACATCATCAAAATTAATGGTGGGCCTTTCAAGATAACCTTCAGTTTCAAAATTATCGTCACTTAAATTTTCAGTTGAAGATTTGCTGCGCAGCGCATTATCCAATTCAACGTCATGAAAACCGGGATTAATATCAAGTGCTTTTTTATAATATTCAATGGCCAGTGCGGTTGAGCCCTCTCTCACCAATGCTCTCGAATACAAAATGATCTCTTCAAAGCCAGGGTGCCCCGATTCCATCGATTCTTCCAGTATCACATTACATTGAGAGTATTTTCCCTGCTGAAAAAACACTTTGGCGAGCCCTGTTTTTACCCGCTGATCCCTGGTTATCTTCAATAATTCTGCAAATTCCTTCTCCGCTTCATCAAGTCTTTTCATACTAAGTAATGTGTCGGCGAGGTGAAGTTTTAGCGGAACATTTCCCGGTGAAATGCGAAGTGCTTCGCGCAAATGTTCTATAGTGTTATCATCCATGTTGTTTTTCTTAATAGTTATGCCTTAGCGTTTCACGAGCGATAAATTCCTGTAGTTAAAGGTATAAACGGCGGTAAATTACCGACGGAATGCTAGAAATGCAAATTGAAGATTTTTAAAAACCACCAGCGTGGCGGAATTGGCAACAAATGTATAGTTTACCGGATTGGACCTGAAATCATGAAGTTCAGCTGCAAATCAAGGCAATCCGTTTGTTTTTGAAAGAAAAGATTTTTAAATAGTTATCTTCTTCCCGCTATTGGCTGAAGCATAAATTGCATCAAGCACCTTCATATCTTTAAGTCCTTCTTCTCCCCGTATATGCTCTGGTAATCTGTTCCCGCTAAGAATAACTTTTGCTATTTCATCGCATTGTGTAGCCTGTTGATTGATTTCAGGATAAATGAGTACTCCGTTTGTTGTTTTACCTCTGAAAG
>JANPJC010000288.1:0-3541 GCA_031425315.1 Chitinophagales bacterium | reverse complement strand
ATATAATTAATCACTTCAAAAAATAACCCAAATGCCTGTATCAAATTCAGCGACATTGCATCACACCTGTATTCTGGTCAATGACCTGGAATCAACTGCTGAGAAATTGGCAAAGTCTCTTTCCGTAGTTTGGAATGTCTGGACTATCACACCTGAACACTGTTTTGTCAATGGAGAGCCTTCACCATTTTCTTTTAAAGCAGCTTTCGCACAAATTGGCGGAGGAAATTTAGAGTTGATATCCCCTGCCTCTGGCAAGAGTGTTTATGACGACCATTTAAAATCAAAAGGAGAAGGTTATCATCATTCCTGTTTTGCATATGCGGATTTAGAGAGTATGCGTTCGGCTAAAGATGAATTAGCAAGTCAGGGTTATAAAATGATTCAGAACGGCTATACGGAAGGGTTTTTTGAATTCTGTTATTTTGAATTAACGGACCCCAATATGCTTATAGAGTTACTTTATCTGAAAGAATTGCCACCACCAGATAAAACAATAGGTTAATATATAGTATAAGGATTAAAAAATTGCAATGGTGCTAATGACTTCGTTGCTGCAGATTTCATTCATGCATTTTTAATGAGCGAATTACACCACTGCAATTTTTTCTCATTGCACTTTTGTCAGCTTACCTTTTATCATAACATTCACTGATTTGATTTTAAATTTTTACTATAAGAAGAAAAATCAATATTTATTATCAGGACGGATAATACTAAAAATAACAATGCAATAATGGCCGACAGAAAAGCTATGCTGTTGATTGTCCTGTTATATATAACTTTTGACCATTTCAGCACTGGACTAAGCATAAATTGTTTTTATCTCGTGAAGACCTTGATTCAGATTAATTGATATGGGGCTTTCACAATCTAACAAGTGTATAAGAATATTTAATGCTGTTTATTGTGTTATCCCATGTATCCTCATAATGGTTATTATTCCAGTTCCGTAAAAGCAAAAAACAGATCCCATCTATAATATAGTCAAATTGAGGAACCATTCCGGTGCCGATGCATCTTGTACAACTCATAATAACTGTCCAGAATGTCAAGATCTTATCTGAGTAGATATAAATTTTATATTATTGTCCGACTTTAAGTCGGTAAAAAAGGGTCGCATTAATACCAGTTGAAAAAGCAACCCTATTTTCTGATATTTATCCTATTTTTAACTTGGGAGTTTCAAATTTAATATTGAGAACGTATAATTTAATAATGAAAAACAAGACAGTAAAAGGAATGATCCTCGCAAATGTAATTGCATTGGTTTTTGCCTGTAATACCAAAACAGATGTGCCTCCGGTAGTAGCGGTTGACACAGTGCAAATTAAAAAGGAGATTCAGGCTAAGGAAGATGAATTGGCCGCCACCTACAATGCCGGAGTAATCAAAGACATAGGCTATTATGGTGATGACGCAATTAGTTTTTTTCAAAACAGGCCGGCACTGGTAGGTAAGGAGGCCATTGTAGAGTTTCTAAAGGAGGATATGTCCAGAAGTTCCAATAAAATCTCATTTAAAACTAATGAAGTTTTTGTTTCCAATAATGGGGACCAGGTTTTGGAAATGGGCTATTTTATAGTTGTTGACTCTACAAATACCGGTATTAACAAAGGAAATTATATGAGCCTGTTTGAAAAAAGAAACGGCAAATATGTATGCATAAGAGATATGAGTGCCTCTGATATTGTACTTACAGATCAATAAAAAGTATAGCAATCTTTATTACTGCGGTCAAATGATATTGAAATGCGCCTGACCGTTTCTGTTTACGGATATACAAAAAATACCGGGCTGATCATCGTCTACGGCCCCCGCCACCCCCTCTCATTCCACTTCCACTACTCTTGGTACGGCCTCCTCCTGATGAGTACCTGGACGATGATGTGCTCGGGCGTGCTGAAGAAGACACCCCGGATGATGAACGATTGGATGTTCCTGTGGAGGGTCGATTGGATGTGCCTGTTGTTGCGCGATTAGCAGTTCCTGCAGAGGTACGATTAGATGTGCCTGCTGATGGCTGATTTGATGTGCCTGCTGACGGACGATTTGCCGATCCACTTCCATAATTACCTTTAGCCTTGTTATTAGACACGGTATTGGATGTGTTTCTGCTATTATTATAATGATTGATCTGGTTTCTGTTACCTGTATTAATGATTACATTATTATTACCTCCATGATAGTGGCCACCATAATAACCACCATGATAATGCCAATTGTTGGAACGGTAAATACCGACTGCCATAACTGTTGCAAACCCAAAATACGGGGGATAAAATCCGTAGTAATATGGTGGAACATAAGGCACATAGACTGGTGAATATACATACTGTACGATGGGTGCGGATTGAATCACTACAGTATTCGTTGCCGGAACATTCACCGTAACAGGGTTTTCACCGACATATGCCGGGTTAGACGTGACGGAAGAATTTCCTTTTGGCTCAATAACATAATCTTTTCCATATAATTCCTCGTCACCCACCATCTGAAGTGAAACTTTTTCATTTTTATCTTTACTAACTAAAATAAGCGCAACATCCTGTGTTTCGGTTTTAGAGACATCAACCTGGAGTACAAAAGTAAACGCGTCGCCATCTTGTTTGCTAACCACCTTGATAAAATCAACTTTTTTATCCAGGTTCAAATCAAGGTTATTGATCCCTGTTTTTTCATCATTCAGCGATTTTTCAAAGGCTTCAATGGTTTTTGACTTTTGAAACAAAGTGAGTACGGCATATAGATCCAGATTATCTCCCGCCAGCCCCAGTATGGGAGTTGTATTTTCGTCAGCCTGGGAAAATGCCGGCTGGCTAAACAAACTCATCGCTCCTATAATAAATGATAAAAGAGATTTTTTCATGTCATTAAATATTTAAAGGACAGTTCCTTATGTAAGTTAACTAATAGTATGGAAATACAAATAATGGATGGAAAATGACCGGAAGCGTTTAATCAGAAAAGATAGAATTTTTTTACCGGATTCAGGTAGTTGAGTAGCATGATATATTTTTTGACAATGCTTTGATTCGTGAGGCTTTCTTATCCTTTTTTTTTAACCACCTCAGTCTTGTTGTTAATCCTTTCAGTTTAATTAATCAGAAAAATCAACCCTGGTGATCCTGGCACCTTCCATTGCATCTATCCTTTGTATAAGTTGCTGCATAAAAATGCTTTCAAGAGTCATTTGCATATTACTCAATTTTATCCAGGAGGAAATTCAAACTTACTATGGTGAAAAAGGGGAGGTTAAGGATTGTAAAAGGTTGTGAAGGATTATTAACTATTATGAAAGTTTATCAACGATTTTGTATGATTCTTTCTGATATTGAGTAAAAAAATATGGGCATCCTTAATTCGTATGGAAGCTGTCATATCAGTAAATCACAATACAGGAATTTGTTCAAGCTGGAATATAAATTTCAAACTGTGCGCCTTCATTCAGTTTGCCAGTTGCCGTAATAATGCCGTTGTGATTTTCAATAATTCTTCTGCAAATGGCAAGCCCTATTCCTGTTCCGGCATATTCTTCAAT
>JANPJC010000287.1:0-11228 GCA_031425315.1 Chitinophagales bacterium | reverse complement strand
GCTGCGATATGTTTTGGGTGGATCTTTTGTATTTGCTTCCGTTTTTAAAATTGAGGGCATACGATTTACGCCCGAGTCAGGTAAAAATGCGCCGATTGATTCTCTTCCTCATTTATTCGAAACCATGTACCAGTCGGGTGTTTACTGGCAATTTATCGGCTGGGGTCAAATGATTGCAGGCTTGCTGCTGATGTCGCAGCTTTTTAGTACCATTGGCGCTGTTGCTTTTTTCCCAATAATGCTAAGCATTATGGTAATCACTTTTTCGTTTGATTCCACTGCGGTGCTGATCATTACCATATTGATGACACTGGGTAATATTTATTTATTGCTTTGGGATTGGAACAGGATTAAGTTTATGATGCTTCCCAATCCCGGAAATTATGTTGATGACAACCATGCGTTTTCAAAGAAAAGAATATGGACATACATCGGTCTGATACTGTTTCTGATTGTGGTTTTTATTCGTAAAGAAGTATTGATAAACCGATAGTAGTGGTTTTCTTAAAATATGAAAAGGTGTAATAATGAGAATCACTACACCAGATCCTGAATATCTTTTTTAATCAACAATCTTCTATTGTATGAAAAAATCAGCTTTGACATTAATTATATTTTTGCCAATTTTGCTTATGTCCCAGTCTAATGATAAGGTCACAGAAAAATTCCTGCAATCATTTGCGGATGCTTTTAATGCTCATGATACAAAGGCAATACTATCGCATATGACAACCAATTGTGTGTTTGAAGCCTCCGCAGGACCAGAAGCCGACGGAGAAAAATTTGTTGGGCAGCGCGAGGTTGCAGAGGCTTTTGAAAAAGTATTTGTCATGTTCCCGGATGCTCATTGGGGAAATGCAAAGCACTTTATTGCAGGAGACAGAGGTGTGTCGGAATGGACTTTTACTGGAACAAGATCAGACGGTGTCAAAATTGAGGTTACCGGATGTGATATTTTTACATTCAGTAATGGTAAGATAGCAATAAAGAATTCTTTTAGAAAGAATAGAGTTCAAGCAAAATGAAAAATATAACCCGTTATTCCAGATAGGTTATCAGGAGTATAAAAATTTATTCAGTCTGGTAGAGCCAGGTTAATCGGTAACTGTATTGTTCACACCTAAGAATCCATTTATGCGAGAATAATCTTAAGTGTGATAAAATTTATTAACATGAAAAAAATACAACTGATTTTTGTTTCAATAATATTTTTATTTGTAACAACCAATGCGCAATTCCAGCCGCCGAAATTGATTACAGATAATATTCCTCCAACACTTTCCGGCGAGTTCAAAGATGATTACGGAATTCGATATTCGATCAGTGATACTTTGTGGATTCAACATCCAAATGTGAAGTATCATATCATCAGCTGGAATAACACTGAACAGTATTTGCTGGCAATTAATGATAATAATAATCCCGGTGAAAAAGGTTTGTGTACGCGGATAGATTACATGACATTCAAAAATATGGTGCCATTTGAATGGGGATTTTGTTTGACTGTATATAATGCGAAAACATTGGAAGAGGCGAAATCAAAACCTTCTGCGGACAGAAAGAATCCGAAAAAGGGGTGTGGAGGGTTTCCATTTTCGAGGATGAAGAGGGTGCAGTAGTATTACTGGTTGTGTGTATTTGGGTAACAGTTGCAGGTTGCCGGTTACTGGTTGAACAGCCAATACAGAGACAGTAGACCGTAGACAGTAGGCAGTAGAGAACATCCTATACAGTAAGCAGCGAGCGGGGAAAGCCAATACAATGTGTTGGGAACAGCCAATTCAGTTCGATGGTGAACGTTTTATGTCGCAGTCACTTTGGTATCCGACTGAGGACGCGAGCCTCAGAGTGTTACGTCCTACTTCGTTATTGCATAAGGCGGGATCAGAATTCACTCATTCACCGATTCACATATTGACTGGCTGCATTTTGGCCACAGAGAGCCACAAAGGAATAAAGGGCACAGAGAACAGCCAATACTGGTTGTAAGTTTTATGTATTAGGTTAACAGTTGCATGTTGCGGGTTACTGGTTGAACAGCCCAAGCCTCTGGCTATTACTTCTCACTTCGTATTTCAAAATTCACTCATTCACCAATTCACATATTGACTGGCTGCATTTTAATCGCTGTGTCCAAAAAGATTTGTTACACGGAGAAACAACAGGAGTTTAATACAGGAGATGCACGGAGATATCTGCATTTTGGCTACAAAGTGAAATAAAGGAATAAAGGCCACAGAGAACAAGCTATGGAAATGGCTGTTACTTCGTACTTCGCAACTCGTACTTCGCACTTCAGTTCATTTGCTTCCAACAGAATATTCGAGAATATCTGCCGGCTGACAATCCAATGCCTTGCAGATAGCTTCGAGTGTACTAAAACGAATAGCTTTGGCTTTGCCAGTTTTGAGTATGGATAAATTTGAAAGTGTCAGGTCTACTTTTTCGGAGAGCTCATTCAATGACATCTTTCGCCTGGCCATCATCACATCAAGGTTTACAATAATCGGCATAGATTATACGGTTAATTCGTTTTCAGTTTGAATTTCAATTCCTCTTTTAAAGATGAGCCCAATAACATATATGGTAACACCCATAAATAACCATACATCACCTCCACTCACCAGTAGTGATTCGTTATCAGGCATTGTCACGCCTTTTTTTGCCAGCCATTTTGCGTATCTCGCACCCTGCAGTGAAAACATGCCGATAGCCAATGCCAGGTAAGAAAGATTGAAAATAAAACGGCCGGTTTCCGCATTAAAAGGTTGGGCCATATTCAATTTCTTATCTTGCAGAATTGCAATAATCTGGTAAAACAATATAGGCTTCATAACAACCACAATACCGATGAGTGTCAGCTGTGCAATATAATGTCCCCGGTCGAACTCGTATAAATCTTTCAGATCAACCAGCTTCCATAGATTTTTGGCGCCTTCGGGATTGAGTACCAGCGTCACAATTCCATTGACTAAAACGCCACCTGCTTCAATACATAATCCCACAAAAATTATCCATGAGATAATTAATAACAGATTAAGCACATGTTGCGTCGTGATTTTGAATTCCATGTATGTGATTTTTAAAATGATACGCAAATATAAATAAATAATTATTGATAAACAATAAATAATTATTTAAAAAGGGAGAATATTTATTGAAAGCGATCCGACGGAGTTTTAACCGGTTGCCGGCCGATACCGTAGCTTTTTGATTTTCAGGAAGTTATATTTGCAGCTGTTTTAGATAAATCAGTAGGAAATAATTGAAAACTTCAGCGGGATGATAAAAAGCATTAAAAATCTCCAGGGTGCTGCTTCAGTTAATTGAATGCATGTCTCGCACTGAAACCGGTACTACCGTTATAGCGTAACCTTAAATCTTATATTTATTCGGAGGTATGGATTCTAAACTTTATTGACAAATCCTGTTGGCATGTCGTGCAATCAATCTCCACGAGCCATCTTTCTTCATCCAGATATTGGTGTATCGTCTTACAATTGTTTGTCCGGCATCAGCATTATCTCCTGCAGGTACAACGACTTCTTTGCCCATTGAAATAACTGCATCGCCATTGATAGTTATTTGTTCAACCTCCCTGGTAAATGACACTCTTTGTGCCTGCAGCACCGGCCTGTCCACCGAGTTGGTTTTAGAAAGAATAATTTTGCCTTCAGGATTATGAACTACAAAATTTTTGTCCCAAATTTTCCTGAGCATCATAGTATCCCGGTCAAGCGTTGCTTTAACTTCAGCCTGTTCAAGTCGTTTGATCTCGGTTTCTATTACATCATGCTGCGCGATCAATGATGTGCTGGCAAATAAGCAGATTGTAATAATCAAATTTTTCATGGTTAAAGCTTTAGATGTTTGTTTTCTGTAGAGTAAGGTATGTAATTTGAAGATCATCTGTATTCATCTTTATTTCGATATGGTATGAGTGCGAAATGCAAAATGCGAAGTGTTGAAATACATTGATGAGACAGAATAATAGCTAATCATTACGGACTGAAGAATATCTCCGTGAATCTCCGCGTCCCGGATCGGGGTGCTGCGCACCTGAATACATTTTTTGCCGGGAAGTCGGAAAGTCGGGAATAATACAATGAAATTTCATTACCATTTTATTGCAGTTTGAATTTTTTCCCGAACCTTTCCGTTTTTTCCGGCTTCCCGGCTACTCATTTTGCACTTCAGCGATTTTCGACTTCTTAATCTTTTGCTGGGAAGTCGGAAAGTCGGGAACAATACAGGAGAACGCATGAATTTATGATTGTTAAGTCCTGCTGTGTTGGCAAAGTATGCTGATATTCCTAACCCAAAACTTCCTACATTTATCGTGGGCCACGATAATACCTGAGCAATGAGTAAAGGAACGAATCAAATGAATTTGCATCGGCTGTTCCTTGCTTACTGCTCACTACTCACTGCTCACTAAAAAGATATGGGAAAACTAGTCGAAATAAAAACCAAACAAACTGATTCCAGTGTAGCAGCATTCATTGCGCAAATTCCTGATGAACAGAAGCGAAAAGATAGTGAAGTCGTTTTGCAAATGATGGAAAAAGCAACCAAAGAAAAACCTAAAATGTGGGGCGCGTCGATGATTGGATTTGGGAATTTGAGATATAAAAGTCCGGCGACAGGCAGAGAAGTGGACTGGTTTAAAATTGGTTTTTCTCCCCGTAAAGCTAACCTGTCACTACACTTGATCGTAAATATGGAGAAGCATGCTGCACTGCTGGAAAAACTAGGCAAACATAAAACCGGAGTAGGTTGCCTGTACATCAATAAACTCGCAGATGTGGATACAAAAGTCCTGGAAAAATTGATCGCTGCTGCGGTTAAATAACAACAGGTGAATGAGTGAATGAGTCAGTAAGTGAATCAGAAAATCCAGTTGGACTCTTGCTGAAACAGTTAGATATCTCCGCAGATAATCAATATCATTCGACTGCTTCACTTACATTTGACAAATGCATAAGGTGATATTTTCTCTTCCGGGTTTGTTACTTCTTTTCTATTCATGCAATACATCTTCTGAAACTTCAAAAAGTACTAGTGACAGTTTGGTGGGTTCATGGAATTTGGTTGCGGACCAGGAATTGGATCATAATAATCTTGTGATAAAAGAAGATACCAGTGTTGCCGGCCTTTTAATATACACTGATGATGGCAGGATGAGTGTGCAACTTTTATGGCAGGGAACCAGGACAAAGATTATAAATGATTCTATCATGAACTTCGATGGAATATCCACCGGAATTGGTTTGGGCGCCAATACCTGGAGTACGGAACAAGCCAGAACGATCATCGATGCTTATGATGCATACTTTGGAAAATATAGTGTGGATTGGCATAATAATATTGTTACGCATACAATTGATGGAAATCTGAGGCCTGAAAATCAGGGAACAGCTAAAAAGAGAACATTCGAATTAAATGGTGATACCTTGTTGCTGAGAAGCACTGATACAGCAATGAAGTGGCAGGTGAAATGGGTGAAGAATTAACGGACAGTACAATTATATTATTACTGTTATTAGTTTAATTGTATATTAATCCTCTAGCGTAAGTTATTTCAAGTTCATAATCTTATACATCGTTAATGCTTTTGCCTTGATAGTTTGAAAACCTGTTATGTTTGGATTCACCAATTATTTGCTTGCGGTAAACACTGTTATGCCCTGAAAGTAAATAGGACACCACACAGGCAATGGCAACATAAACACCGCATTCGCTGCCAAACAACTCTAATGCCATTACACTGCAGGCCAATGGTGTATTTGTTGCTCCTGCAAAAACAGCCACAAAGCCCATGCCTGCTAAAAGTGCAGTAGGTAACGGAATAAAATAAGATAAAGCATTGCCCAATACTGCGCCTATAAAAAATAACGGCGTTACTTCACCGCCTTTAAAACCCGAAGCTAAAGTGAGAATAGTAAACCCCATCTTTAATGCAAAATCATAAGCCGGTAATAACTGGTCGAACGAAGCAACAATTGTAGGAATGCCTAAACCAATATATTTCGTTGTACCGATTGCCCAAACAGCCAGCGCAACAATAACACCACCAACTAAAGGACGAAATGGCGGAAATCTTATTTTCGACTTAAAAATGGAACTTATGTAATGAATGGCTTTAGTGAACGCAGCTGCGCATAAACCAAATGCAATGCCTGCAGCAATTGCATATATAATATTGAGCACAGAAATGTCAGGAATAAAATCGATGTGGTAATGTATGTGATCAGTCTTCCAGCTTTTAGTTACAAAGTCAGCAATGATAGCAGACGCAAAAGCGGGGAAAATAGCATCATACTTTAATCGTCCGATCAGAAAAACTTCCAAACCAAAAATTGCACCGGCTAATGGTGTCCCAAACACCGAGCCGAAACCAGCTGCGATAGCAGAAATAATCAGCATCTTCCGTTCGCTTTCTGTCAATCGGAAAGGCTTGCTGAACTGATCGGCAATGGCACCTGCCATCTGCAACGCAGTGCCTTCGCGTCCTGCCGAACCGCCAAATAAATGAGTCACCATAGTTCCGATGTATACAAAAGGTGCCATGCGGAAGGGAATAATTTGTTTGGGATCATGAATGCTGTCAATGAGCAGGTTGTTGCCCGTCTCTATGTCTTTACCCCAATAATGATAAAGCATACCGATAGCCAATCCACCGATTGGTAACAACCAAATTAACCACAAATGATTTTCCCTGTATTCAGTCACCCAATCCAACGATTGCAGGAAACCTGCTGAAGCAGAGCCCACACAGGCACCGGTAATCGAGCTTATAAACAACCATTTTAAAATATATGGCAAAGCAGGATATCTCCTGAAAAATAAGCGGACTTGTAAAATGATTTTTGAGGGGAGCGACTTTTGATTTTTTGTTGACATACTTTTCCTGATTAAATGCGGGTACATTTAAAATCAGGCGCCATCAGCTTTTTTAAGGCGGTTCAATTAGGAAGACACCATTTCCTTATTTGTAAAGGACAAATGTAAGAATTATTTTTTAGTATGCAAGTCCATGGCATAAAGGTGAATGAGTGAATGGGTCAATAGGGGAATGGTATTAAGCATTTCGATCAGCAGGAAAGGGAAACCAATAGCATCTTACGCCATAGCTATTTCATTATGCAAGTGGTATCATTAGTTTTATATATTTCATTTCAAAAAAGTATAAAAAATTTGTGTAGCTAAATAGCTACGCATATATTTGTAGTCAAATGGCTACGCAATGAATTTGAGACGTGATGTATTCCAGGCGATTGCAGACCCCACCCGCAGGGCAATATTATTATTGGTGGCTTCTCAAACCATGACAGCAGGGGCGATAGCGGCAAACTTCGATACGGCACGACCAACAATTTCCAGGCACCTTCAGATATTAACGGAGTGTGAGCTGCTTGAACAGGAACAATCCGGAAGAGAAATCTACTACAATATCAATGCAAAAAGTATGAGAGAGGTAGCAGATTTTATCGAACCCTTCCGCCAAATGTGGGATGATCGTTTTAATAAATTAGAAAGCATCATGAAAAATTACAAGACAAAAAAGTAGCCGATATATGGATCGCAAAACGAAAATTAATGCAGAAGATGGTAAACAGGAAATTTTGGTAACACGCGAATTTGACTTGCCGCTCGAATTATTATTTAAAGCTTATGAAGATCCTGAAATTGTTGAGCAGTGGATGGGCACCAAAGTTTTAAAGCTGGAAAACAAACAGCACGGCGGCTACCAGTTTCAAACCAGTGATAAAAACGGCAATGTGGTGTTTCAGGCCAATGGAGTAATACATTCATTTGTGCCGAACCGGAAAATTGTCAGAACTTTTGAAATGGAAAATACTCCATTCGATGTGCAAATGGAATTTCTGGAATTTGAAAAGATCACTGATGATTCCAGTAAATTAAACATGCATATAGTGTACCGGTCTGTCGCGCTCAGAGATAAAATGCTGCAATTGCCATTTGCGCAGGGACTCAACATGGCGCATAACCGATTAGAAGAAATTGTAACCAAATTAAAATAGAACGAAATGTCAAAGCGTAATAAAATTCTCTATTGGGTATCTACGATCTGGTTGGCTTTTGGAATGCTGTCAAGCGGCCTGATTCAACTGTTTAAGATGAAGGAAGAGGTTGACTTCATATTAAATCTCGGATACCCTGAGTATTTTTTAACGATATTGGGTGTATGGAAAATATTGGGCACTGTTGTTATACTTTTTCCAAAATTTCCTTTGCTGAAAGAATGGGCCTATGCGGGAATGTTCTTTACGATGTCGGGTGCAGTTTTTTCGCATGCGGCTAATGGCGCTCCCGCCAAAGAATATTTCGGACCGATATTCACACTGGTACTGATCGTGGTATCGTGGTATTTCAGGCCCGCCTCGAAAAAGGTGGCCGCAGCAAACATTTAATTTTAGTGGTTGAATGCTTCTGTTTTTATTGAAGAAATTGTTTTCAAGTACATTGAAAATTGTCAGGATCTAAACATCTAAAACTTATAAAATGAGTCAGTCAAGTAATAAGAAAAAATTATCATCAACCCAAAGTACAGAGTTATTAAAAATATTGAAAATACGCTTTGAAAAAAGTATGAACCGACATACCGGAATAAAGTGGGAGAGTGTACTGGCGAAACTGGAAGAAAATCCTGAAAAATTATGGACTTTAAATGAAATGGAAAATACCGGGGGCGAACCTGATGTTGTGAGCTTTGATAAAAAAACAGGCGAATTCATCTTTTTTGATTGCTCGGCTGAAAGTCCGAAGGGGCGCCGGAGTGTATGTTACGATAACGAAGCATTGGCAGCAAGAAAGGAAAACAAACCTGCAAATAGTGCAATGAATATGGCGGAAGAAATGGGAGTGGAAATATTAACTGAAGGTCAGTACAAAGAACTTCAAAAGCTGGGAAATTTCGACACAAAAACTTCCAGCTGGATTTTAACACCAGCACCTATCCGGAAATTGGGTGGCGCCTTATTTGGTGATTATCGTTACGGCACAGTTTTCTTCTATCATAACGGTGCAGAATCATATTATGCCGCGAGAGGGTTCAGAGGGGCTTTGAGGGTTTGAATTAATCTGAATTAATTGAACCATTCATCATTCAATGTCGTTGAAATAAGAAACGGATCAAATCAAACCTTACTGCTTTTGTAGAATGGTCTCCCAAGGAAACATCCGACACATAGGAGTCACATAGGACACATTTTGATCTCGCCTCAGGAGCGAGGGAAGTATGAAGTGGGAAATGGGAAGTAAACAGCCGTCTTATATTTTGTATTTTAATTTGTGTTTACCTGTCCGCCGAAGTGAAACGGAGGAGGATGTGCTTCAAAAAGGCAGAGCTATGAAAGTTCATTTTTCTTATTTCAACTACATTGATTTATCATTGATAAATCTGGACGGATTTTAATCGCTTCTTTAGCTGTAAATCCGGCAAGTATCTCATATGAACGAAATCTTGTTTCATGGTCAAAAATATTTGAAACGACCATCAATTCGTCAATACCTGTGCTGGAAATAAATTGAGATAAGTTTGTTTTCACTTTATCCGCGTCGCCAATAAAAGTATACTGCAGCATTTGCTGCACAGCATATTTTTCACCTTCATTCCACAAGGCATCCATATTGTAAACTGGTGGCCGCAGGGGATAGGAAGTGCTCCGTATCACATTGAGAAAAAAGGCATACAACGAAGTGGCAAGGTGTTCTGCTTCCTGATTGGTGTCGGCCGCAACTACATTCACACAAGCTATGGCATAGGGTTCGGAAAGAGTTGCTGATGGTTTAAAATTGTCGCGGTACACTTTTAACGCATTATGCAGCATCGCTGGCGCAAAATGACTCGCAAATGCGAAAGGCAATCCGAGCATTCCTGCCAATTGCGCACTATAGTTACTCGAACCCAACAACCAGATTGGAATGTCCAATCCTTTCCCAGGCACAGCTTTTACTTTGCCAGGTTGCTGATTGGTAAAATAATTTTTTAACTCTACCACGTTTGAAGGAAAATCATCTATACTACCTTTCATATTTCTCCTTAAAGCTGTAGCTGTAATTTGATCAGTACCAGGTGCGCGGCCTAAGCCTAAATCGATACGATCAGGATACAATGTTTCCAGCGAACCAAATTGTTCAGCGACCACCAGCGGAGCATGATTAGGTAACATGATACCACCTGAGCCTACCCGAATCGTTTTTGTATTGGCAGCAATAAAGCCTATCAGTACAACAGTAGCAGAACTGGCCACGCCATCCATTCCATGGTGTTCCGACATCCAGAAACGTTTATAACCGAGCTGCTCTGCACGTTGAGCCAGATTTAAACTGTTGCTGAAGGATTGCGCAATTGAGATGCCGTCAAGAACAGGTACCAAATCTAAAATAGACAGTGGAATATTTTCTATTGATTTACTTTTCATTTATTCATTTTTGCCTGACCGTATCTTCTCATCTTCTCACGAATCCCTTTGAGTAGTATAATCTAAAAATGGGCGGCACTTCCTGTTACACAGCTAACTCACAGTATTTATAGATTTAGCAAATGGGAATTTCCAAACCTGCAATTTACGTCAATGTGAAGTAGGCCAGAAGGGGATAGGAAAGGATTAACATAATTGGAAACGGCTCAATTTTTTCCACAGAACGTTGAATGCAATTCTCGTACAGATAAATGAAGGGTATCAATCAAATATATATGTTAAGTCTCTAAAAGTCTTGAGAATTCATGACTTTTGCGTTTTGAATAAAATCCATGTGCAGGGCAGGGGTGGAATTTTTTCGGCTGTAGTACTTCTTTTTATTCTAATGTCATTTCCAGGAACTAACAGTGCTCAACAAAATATCGTTTACCAGCAAACAGACTTACTTAGTTATATTTCCCACGAAAAATTTGTATTGATCAACGGCATCGAACAATGGATGACAATAAAAGGTGAACGTTCAAAACCCTTGGTTGTATTTCTTCATGGTGGTCCCGGCAGTGCCTTAAGTCCGTATGCGGACCATCTATACAAAAGCTGGCAAGCAGATTTTATAATTGTACAATGGGATCAGCGCGCTACCGGCAGAACTTATGGTAAAACTGCTCCTGATGAATTGAGCCCGGAATATTTAAAATCCAATCCACTCACACTTGAGCAGATGACTGATGATGGTATTGTTTTGACAGAGTATCTCATTAAGCAGTTAGGAAAAACAAA
>JANPJC010000286.1:0-47358 GCA_031425315.1 Chitinophagales bacterium | reverse complement strand
ATATTATTTATTATCGGCTTTTGGGGCCAAAACTTTCTATCCATAGGTGCCAATATCATTGCATTCAGTTTACTATTTGCTATGGGTTTACAAAACTCATTGGTAACAACAATTTCAAACGCAACTGTCAGAACAACCCACCTGACAGGTCTTTTCACAGATCTGGGCATTGAGCTATCTCAAATGTTTTTTTATAAAACAAAAGAACAGTCAGATAAACTCCTGTCATCAATAAAATTGAGGTTGATCATTATTAGTTTCTTTTTCATTGGCGGAATTGTTGGCGGAGTGTTATATACAAGTTTCAAACTCCACGCGTTAATTTTTGCAGCCATAGCATTAGTGTTAGGCCTGATTTATGACGACATAAAATTCAGACTTATTCGATTAAGCCGAAAACTTAAAAATGGGTGAGAAAAAATGCGTGAATGATTGAACGGAAATAATGTTTTCGAAATGATTAGTGACAACTAATATTCTCTAAAGGCTTTTGTTTTTTTCAGCAGTCAACGTCAGCACATTTGTCATAACAACTAAACGAAACTGATGCACTATTCACCAGGCAATGGCTGTTACTTCCCACTTCCATTCACTGATCAGTTTGCAGTTTATTCACGTTTCACGATTCACGAAGGAGGAGCTGTTACTTCCCACTTCCATTCACTGATCAGTTTGCAGTTTATTCACGTTTCACGATTCACGATTGACGCAGGAGGGGGCTGTTACTTCCCACTTCTCTCGCCTCAGGCGAGATCATACTTCGCACTTCAAAATTCACCCATTGACTCATTCACACATTAAACTGTATTTGAGTATCTTTCCTGTATGAAAACTCTTCTCTCATTTTTAATATTGACAGTTTCCACCACGCATGCCCAGCAGGTGGAAATTGTACATTCAGGTATTAAAACTTCTTTACGGGGATTGAGTGTTGTCAACGATCGGGTGATATGGGTAAGTGGCAGTAATGGTACTGTGGGAAAATCTGTCGATAGCGGCCACACATGGCAATGGATCACTGTTAAAGGATTTGAGAAAACAGATTTCCGTGATATCGAAGCTTTTGATGATAAGACAGCAGTGATTATGGGGATCAGTGAACCAGCGTACATACTAAAAACTTTTAATGGTGGTGAAAATTGGAAACTGGTATACAGTGATAGTACCAAAGGTGTCTTTTTAGATGCTATGGAATTCTGGGACGATTCACATGCAATGGCAGTTGGTGATCCTGTTGATGGTAAATTGTATGTGGTACAAACAGTAGATAATGGTAACCGATGGAAAAGATTTCCAACAGATAAATTGGATAAACCAGAAAAGGGTGAAGCTTTTTATGCATCCAGCGGTACCAATATCCGTGCACTCAACCGCGACCAGGCTGTGATGGTTACGGGTGGCACCAAATCGAGAATATTATTGAGTGGAAAATTATACGACTTGCCAATAATGCAGGGAACCGAAAGTACCGGCGCTAACTCTATCGCTGTTTGGTACAGGGGCAGTAAAACGCAGCGAATGGTTGTTGTTGGCGGTGATTTTACAAAAGATACTTTATCAACAAACAATTGTTTTTATTCAGCCGATTTAGGCCGCACATGGAAGGCGCCGGTGAATGGTCCAAAAGGTTATCGTTCCTGCGTGGAGTTTATTACAAAATCCAAACTCATTACCTGCGGATTATCGGGTGTGGACATTTCAGACGACAGTGCGGAGAACTGGAAAAATATCAGCAACGAGGCATTCCATGTGTGTCGACGCGCCAAAAAAGGAGATGCGGTTTTTTTAGCCGGACCAGGGGGGAAGATTGGAAAACTTCGTTGAACAGCGTTGAACAGCCGTTGCTGGTTGCGGGTAGCTGGTTGAACAGCCAATACAGTTTTACGTTGTAAGTTTTACGTTTTACGTTAATACATTTGCAATATGTGTATTGGCTGTTCAACCAGAAACCAATAACCAGCAACCAGCAACCGGTAACCAGTAACTAGCAACGCTTGTTTTATGAGTTATAACTATCTCCCTTTAGACAAATCGTGGCTGAGCTTTTCGCAGGTACAACATTTTATTGCATATGATCAGTTGGTATCAATTACCTACGATGCGCATAAACGCATTGTGCGTTGCCGTGAGTACCTCGATCAGAAACTGGCATCAGGTGACGAATTGTTTTACGGGATCAATACTGGTTTCGGTTTTCTCCAACATGTACATATCGACGATTCGCAAACTGAACAGTTGCAGTCGAATTTGTTGAAGTCGCATGCCTGCGGTATGGGCGATATTGTTCCTGAAGAAATTGTGCGCTTGATGCTGATGCTCAAAATCAAATCGCTCAGCTATGGTCACTCAGGAGTACAGATTGATACCGTGAAGCGACTAACAGACATGCACAATGAAAAGATTTATCCTGTTATTTATACTCAAGGTTCATTAGGCGCCAGTGGTGATCTCGCACCGCTGAGTCATTTGTGTTTGCCATTAATTGGTTTAGGTGAAGTTTGGTATAAAGGGGAAAAAAGAAAAGCCGCCGATGTATGGCCGATACTGGGATGGGAGCCCATTCATCTGCAGAGTAAAGAAGGCCTTGCACTAATCAATGGCACACAATTCATGAGTGCATATGGTTTGTATTGTCTGGACAAAGCAAAAAAATTAATTCAATGGGCCGACATGATCAGTGCCATTTCTTTTGATGGTTTTGATGGCGTGATTCAACCTTTTGCGGAGGCCATACAACGTATTCGCGCACACCAGGGACAGGTAGATACGGCGACAGCAATGCGGGACTGGCTCGATGGAAGTGAAATTGTTCAACAGGATAAAGAACAGATCCAGGATCCATATTCATTCCGATGTATTCCCCAGGTACATGGCGCAACAAAGGACAGTGTGGAATACATTCTGAGTGTTTTTTTGAGAGAAGTGAATTCAGTCACTGATAATCCCAATATTTTTCCGGATGAAGATCTGATAGTCAGCGGAGGTAACTTCCATGGACAACCGCTGGCGCTTACTTTGGATTTTCTTGCAATCGCGATGAGTGAACTGGCTAATATTTCTGAACGAAGAACTTATCAGCTCATCAGCGGACAAAGAAACCTGCCAATGTTTTTAGTGAAGAACCCCGGATTACATTCAGGGTTTATGATTCCGCAGTACACCTCTGCAGGCATTGTGAGTGAAAATAAACAATTGTGTACACCGGCATCTGTCGATTCGATTTCATCTTCCAACAACCAGGAAGATCATGTGAGTATGGGCGCCAATGCCGCTACAAAATGTTTGAGGGTGATTAATAACGTAGAGAAAGTATTGGCGATTGAATTACTCACTGCCACACAGGCGCTGGAGTTCAGAAGACCGTTGAAAAGCAGTCCGCAGATTGAAAAAGTGGTGAGTGCATTCAGGGAAAAAATTACATTCATTTCGGAGGATAGGATATTACACGATGATATGATGCAAGCTGTGAGTTTTTTACGGAATTATGATCCTGCATTAAAATGATTTTTTATGAGTACAACATCCGTTCGTCAATACGATCCCGTAAAATATAAAACGCCTACCGGTACAACGCTGCAATGTAAGGGCTGGATACAGGAAGCTGCGCTGCGGATGTTGTTAAACAATCTCGATCCGGCAGTGGCAGAACGACCGGATGACCTGATCGTATATGGTGGAAGGGGAAAAGCTGCACGAAATTTTGAAGCACTTGATAAGATCATATATGGCTTAAAAATTTTGGAGAATGATGAATCGCTGCTGATTCAAAGCGGCAAACCGGTAGGTATTATGAAAACCCATCCAGATGCACCAAGAGTATTGATCTCTAATTCACAGCTGGTACCCAACTGGGCAAACTGGAAACATTTTGAAGAGCTGGAGAAAAAGGGATTGATGATGTATGGACAAATGACAGCGGGTTCATGGATATACATCGGTTCACAGGGGATTGTACAAGGTACATACGAAACATATGCAGCTATAGCAGATAAACATTTTGGAGGTACTTTGAAAGGCACGCTGAATGTTACCGCTGGACTGGGTGGAATGGGTGGTGCACAACCATTGGCCATCACCATGAATGAAGGTGTGGCGCTGGTCGCTGAAGTAGAACAGTGGAGAATTGAAAAGCGCCTTGAAACGAAGTATTGTGATCTGATGATCACCAACATTGATGAAGCGATCAACAGGGCATTGGAAGCAAAAGAAAAATTCGAAGCGATTTCAATCGGTGTATTGTGTAATGCTGTTCACTTGCTTCAACGACTAGCCGAAAGAAATGTTATACCTGATACTTTAACGGATCAAACCTCAGCGCATGATCCGTTAATTGGATACTGGCCGCATCAACTCAGCTACACGCAGGCGAAAATACTGCGTACAGAATATCCGGATGAGTATATTGATTATGCTTATCGTTCAATGAAGCTGCATGTGGAGCTGATGATAGAACTGCAAGCGCGTGGTGCCATCACATTTGATTACGGCAATAATATCCGTGCGCGTGCAAAAGAACGAGGCTTGGAGAATGCATTTGATTTTCCGGGGTTCGTGCCCGCATATATCAGGCCATTATTTTGTGAAGGTAAAGGACCATTCAGATGGGCTGCATTGAGTGGTGATCCTGCTGACATCGCGGTAACAGATGAATTAATCGCTGGAATGTTTCCTGAGAATACTGGTTTACAACGTTGGTTGAAATTAGCGAAAGAAAGAATTGCGTTCCAGGGATTGCCCGCACGCATTTGTTGGTTGGGACAGGGCGAGAGAGAAAAAGCAGGCCTGGCATTTAATGAATTGGTGCGTAAGGGCAAGGTAAAAGCGCCGATCGTTATAGGTCGTGATCATTTAGATACCGGATCAGTAGCATCGCCCAATAGGGAAACAGAAGCGATGCTGGATGGGAGTGATGCAGTTGCCGATTGGCCGATTTTAAACGCATTGATGAACACCGCAGGAGGCGCATCGTGGGTAAGTTTACATCACGGTGGTGGAGTAGGCATGGGGTACAGCATTCATGCCGGTATGGTCATCGTTGCCGACGGTACGCCCGAAGCTTCCACCCGTCTAGCACGCGTCTTACGCAACGATCCGGGCATTGGTGTGATCCGTCATGCCGATGCCGGATATGAAGTGGCGAAAGAAACGGCGGAGAAGTGGGGGTTGGGGATGGGGTGATTAGTAGCAGAGGCCGAAAAAACAATACAGGAGCGTGTAAATTAGCACTGCTGTTAAATTTCTTCTTTAGGTTTTATTCCCCTTCAGGGCTTATGAATTTTCTAAAATGTTTATATTTTTTGCGTTCCTGAGCGTGTAATAGAAATAAAAAAAGTCACTACAGGTTGGGCTTTCCTTCACTTGATATTAAAAACATCCTCTTCTGTTTGAACAAACAATTCCTCAATTTATCAACACCTGCAAATTTTCAGCAATGACATGTTTTGTTGTAATTGTTGCTATTGGTCAGCTGGTTATTTTACTTAAATTTTTAATCGATCAGGAAATTAGCCCTGAAGGGGCGACAGAATATAGCGAGGGGTGAAGCCCCTCGAGATGAATGCGAAGGCGGGTAGAGCCCTGAAAGGGCGCCAGACCACCTTTTTGATCTGAAATTTAGTCAAGACACTGTACCAAAAATTCCGTGAAAAAACATCATTCCTGCGTTTTTTTCACTTTTTAATTGTCAAAAACAGGGGTAAAATTGTTTGATCAAATAAAATCATTCAATCAAAAAAATATATGAGCCAATCCCTTGTACAAAACTTCATGCATATTATTTTTAGTACTAAACATCGTCAACCATTATTGATTCAAGAATTGAGAACAGGCTACATGAATACCTAGGAGGAATCTGTAACAAATTTAACTCACACCCTATAAAGATTGGCGGATACCACGACCATGTTCACATATTGTGTCTTCTTTCCAAAAGGGTTGCGCTGACAACATTCTTACAAGGAATAAAAAGTTCTTCTTCAACATGGATAAAACTTGAAGGGGAGCGTTACCAAAATTTCTATTGGCAAAACGGCTACGGCGCCTTTTCGGTATCCCCTAAGAATAAAGAGAAAGTCATTTCCTATATATCAAACCAACATGAACATCATAAGAAAGTGTCCTTTCAAGATGAATACAGGAATTTTCTCAAATCATATAATATTAATTTTGATGAACGTTACTTATGGGATTAAGAATTGTTAAGTGATTTTAATTTTCTTGTTTTGGTCTTGCGCCCTTTCAGGGCTTATTAATTTTCTAAATGATCCAGGAATTTCTAAATTCCTGAGTGTGTAATTGAAATAAACTGCATTGCTAGTTGGTCTTTACTTTCCTTGAAATTAAAATAGCATCAGTTTTTTGACATGATATTTTCTTGTTCCGGTCTTACGCTTTTTCAGGGCTTAAAAAACATTCAACACTTTTACGAGGGGTTTCACCCCTCGTTATATTCTGCCGCGCATTCAGGGCTTATGAATTTTCTAAATTGTTGACAATTTTTGCGTTCCTGATCTTGTAATAGAAATTAAAATGCATTACAAGTTGGGCTTCCCTTCACTTGATATTAAAAACATCCTCTTCTGTTTGAACAAACAATTCCGTAATTTATCAATCCCCGCAAATTTTCAGCAATGACATTTTTTGTTGTAGTTGTTGCTATTGGTCAGCTGGTTATTTTACTTAGATTTTTAATCGATCAGGAAATTAGCCCTGAAGGGGCAACAGAATATAGCGAGGGGTGAAGCCCCTCGAGATGAATGCGAAGGCGGGTAGAGCCCTGAAAGGGCGCCAGACCACCTTTTTTGATTTGAAATTTAGTCAAAAAATTGCACCAAAACTTCCGTGAAAAAAACATCATTCCTACTTTTTTTTTCACTTTTTATTTTTCACTAACAGGGGTAAAATTATTCGAAAAATAAAATCATTAAAAAAAATTTTGTATAGGCCAATTCCTAATACAAAACTTTATGCATTTCATTTTTAGAACAAAAAACAGACGGCCATGGATTGATACTCCAACTGAACATAACTTGCACGAAAATTTACGAGGAATATGTTATATGTTTAAAAATACAACCCCCTCCCCTCATCCCCTTCCTAAAACTTCATCTGCACAATTGCCATTTCAAACGCCTTGCGCGACCGCAGATCGCCTTTGTACATGCATCCCATCACAGTATTGTCGTTCGCACGGTAAAAACTTCGCGCAACTAAACCGAAATCCTGTAGATCATCACTATACGGAGTGAATTTTTCAGTAACTGCAACACCCGAATCATCATAACCACTAAAACTTACACCACGCTTCATTTCCTTTTTCTTCAGTTTATTATCTGTAGAATAGCCAACGTAGTAATTCCCATTTCTGTAAAAATGAATCGAGCCTGCTGTAGAAGTCAGCGTTTCCTGGTTGGTTTCATAGGTATCTATTCCTTTCGCCCAACGGATTTTACCTGCCGGATCAATAAAACAAAAAACTGTTGTACCATATTCGGTATAGTAACTGTTAAGCGCACCTGTACTTCCCCTTGAGATAGTAATGGTCCTTACAGATTGGCCCATCGCATAAATGCCGCCATCAGGTCTTACCGTAAATTCGCTCAGCGGAAAGGACATGATGCCCTTACCCTTTTTAATATCTTTTTCAGATACCTCTTTTTTCAACAGCTCCTCATTAAATTCATGTGAATCCTCCGTGATCATTTTCAGGCTTTGTGTCTCAAACTTTGCTGCATATATGCCATGTGCCCCGGAACCTTTTTCTGAACTTAAGTCACGGTACATCGCAATTATATTCAGATTGCCTGACGCATCCAATACCATTGAATGTGCAAGCAGCATTTTATTGCTTACAGACAAAGGCTTTGTCTGAACAGCATTGTCTGTGCCTGTATTGATGCTATGGATTTCCAATAAATAATCATCGTCATCTTTCGACTCTTTCCTTTCCGATTTTGATTTTAATGTTCTCGTTAACAAATGAACTTTTCCGTCATTTCCCACCAAAAATTTGACAATGCTGGCCTGTTTCGATTGAATGGGAATCGCAGCTGAGACTTCTTTTATAAGGCTGAGATTCTGATCAAATACTTTGCACTTTAAGTTAAAATCACCTTTGCCTTCAGCAGGCATAATCATCACCAGTTTGGACGAATCTGGACTCACTCTGAATACAAATTCATCCCTTACTGCCATTTTATTTCTTCCATTAACCAGGGTGCCGCCCTGGTTAAAAGTTGCAGCACTTTGATAGTTGTGTGGAAACTCGCCAATATCGATGCTTTTTTTTGATATCGGCCTCAGGTTACCGTCAAAAAATCTCGCGTAAACCGGAAAAGATTTTTGTGTGCTTTTTCCTTTGAGTGTATAAAAACCAACCACCCTGTTCTTCCAGAGAAAGATATCAGTAAAGATTATTTTGTCCTCATCCATACCATCCGATACAAGAGGATTCAAATAAATGTTTCCCTTGTTGATCAGGTTGGATACTGAATATTTTCTGACATTAGTTCGGATATTGTTGTTGAAATCTAAAGCTTTACCAAAATCATTTTCAACAATCAGGTAGTTATTATTTATCACTCCAATTACATTATCCAGCGCCGCCGTTCTGTTTTGCAACATTTCTTCAGCGATACCAAACTTCAACGTTTGTGCCGATATAGATAAAATAAAAAAATGCAGAAGTATAAGCAAGAAGATGTTTTTTTTCATAGATAAAGCGTTTGATTCTACGGTGTTTGGTCTGATTGTGTTTTAAGATATTGCACGTACTATACGAATCATTGTCAAACTTATTGCGTCGGTATAATTTTCAGGAAGAAAAAAATAATAATCTGTTGATAGTAAAATGATTCGTTCATTTATTAATTTCTATTTAGTAGGCTTTGTACTGAATGATATTTAGTCAAAAAATGATCATTAAGCTCCGTTATTTAACTCAACCCCTTAGTATTTACGTAGCTCACGATTTGCCGTGGAAAAATGCGGGCTTCTAAAAAGTTTACTATTTAATGGAACTCTATTGTCGCATCGCACCCTTCACATTGTCGCTTTCACACACTTTTAATCAGGATTTTTCATGGATGTTTGTGTTATCAATTTATCCACACACAATTAAACGATTACATATGCAAAAGCACAACAAACCCCTGGTAGCTATTGAAAGCACAATCAATGCGCCAGTAGAAAAAGTTTGGTTATACTGGAACGGCCCCGAACATATCACTCAATGGTGTTATGCATCCGACGACTGGCATGCTCCGTGGGCGAAAAACGATTTAAAGGTCGGCGGCAGCATCTCTTCCCGGATGGAAGCCAAAGACGGCTCAATGGGCTTCGATTTTGGCGGCGTATACGACATCGTTAATGAAAATGAACAGATTCAATATACAATGGCGGATGGCAGAAGAGTGGAGGTATTATTTCATTCTCATGGAAATGCCACCAATATAGCGGAAAGTTTCGATGCAGAAGATACCAATCCCATCGAAATGCAGCAGATGGGCTGGCAAGCCATTCTGGATAACTTTAAAAAGTACGTGGAAAGTCTTTGACAGGTGAATATGTGAATAGGTCAATGAGTGAATTAAAGACAGATGCGATTTGAAGATAAAACGCTCTGGCTATTTATTCTCTCATTGACTCATTGATATTTCAATCCTCTCGTTGGTGTTAATGATTTAAGAATTTGGTGGCTATTAACCCCACATTTCATACTTCAAAAGGCTGTTCACTTCCCACTTCGTATTTCAAACTTCGCACTTCAGGATTCACCCATTGACTCATTCACTAATTCACTGAGCTAGTCATTGTTTCGATATCCTATAAAGAACTCCACCATCCGTAACCGTGTACAGCACACCATTCAACTGCGCTATATCACGGAAGCGTTGTTTCTTATCAGTAAGCAATCTCTCTTCGCCAACAACTTTATTATTTTCAATGATTAATCTGGTAATAGCCTGACTGCTTAAGCCACTGATGAACAAATTATTTTTCCATTCAGGAATTGCAACTCCGGTATAGAAAACGATACCACTTGGAGAGATTACCGGATCCCAATAATATACCGGCTGTTCCATTCCTTCTTTTTGCTGAATTGAATCTCCAACTTTCTCGCCTTTATATTCGATACCATAAGTAATAATCGGCCAGCCATAATTTTTACCAGCTTTCACGAGATTAAGTTCATCTCCACCCCTTGGTCCGAATTCCACGTTCCATAATTCGCCGGTTACCGGATGCAAATCAATGCCCTGTGGATTGCGGTGTCCTAATGAATATATTTCCGGCATAGCATCGGCTTTATCAATGAATGGATTACCGGGAGCAGGTTTACCTTCTTTAGTCAATTTGAATATTTTGCCTAATCCGGAATTCATAAACTGAGCCTGTTTACGGCCATCGAGGATTGACCGTTCACCTGTACTCACAAACATGTTACCGTCTTTGTCGAAAACAATCCTTGAACCGTAATGCAGATTGCTTTTTAAATCAGGGGTAGCCCTGAATATCACTTTGGCATTTTCAATTTTGCTTTCATCAGCAGATAGTTGACCTTTCGCAACCGACATCAGATTGCCCTTACCATATTTTTCTGAAAATGACCAATATAAGGTGCGGTTTTGAGTAAATTCAGGATCAAATGCAACATCAAGTAATCCGCCCTGACCGTCTGAGTCTACTTTCGGAAATCTTTCCACTTTTTTCACCAGCGCACCATCCGTAGTGCGGATTTCTGCAAAACCTGATTTTTCCATGATCATCAACTTTCCGTCAGGAGTAGGTACCACTGCCCATGGACGGCCAAGGTTGCCGGCAATTGAATCAACTTTAAATGCCGTCGTGGTTTTGATTCCCTTAATACGGGTCTGGCCTTCAAAAGCTGGTTTGTAATCAGCGTTGCCCGGATTGGTTTCCACCGGGGGTAAAGATGTAGAGTCAGTAACGGCAACAACCGGGGCTGAAGAATCGGCATTGGTGGCATCTGTACTGCCTCCGCCGCATCCGGCAAGCATTACAGCCGAACCCAGCGCTGTAATGTATAAGAAAGATCTGAACTGCATATAGTATATACTTTATTAATGAGCGGTAAAGTTAGTGAAGCAGATTGATTAGTGGATTTTCTCTTCTTTTCTAATCAATCGATTGATAAACCTATATGTTAAACTTTAACAGGAAGTGCTTCTTTACAGTAAAATATACCGGTTCTTATTGTGTTTATAAAGAAAAAGGAATTCGATGAAAATGTTTCAGAGTGTACTGATTGTAATATTTCTCGGATGCAATAGTCAGCGAGATTCGAAAGACTTGCTCAATACTGCAGCAAATACGTTGAACGCCAATGCCGATAATTATAAATTTAATTCACTTAATACCTTATCCGAATTTGAAGGTTTGATAGATCCATATTCTTTTCGGCCAGTCGATTTAAATTATCAGCGTGCTCGAAAAGTCAGTCTCCAGGTCGAAAAACTGGATTCAATTATCAAGGCAGAAATATCAATGATGAAGGAAAACAATCACCCAGCCTCACAAGGGCTGGAATTAAGTTCGATACTCTTTGAGGAGCTTTCTCGATTTACATCTTATATCCATCAACCTGATTCTAATTTATTATTTGCAAACGACAGCATTCTTATTCATTCGATGCTATTGTCATCAATTCATTCAGATCAATCACTGCATGCAAAATATAAATTGAAAGATCAATCATCCATTGCATTACTACTTTATCTGTCTAACATACGATCCGAATTACGAAGGATTGAAAATAATCTTGTCAAATTTTATTTTGACGCTAGTAGCAGTTTAAATTGCATGCCTGACAAATCGCTGCCCATTGTATTACAAAACACAAATGTTTTAAAGCCTGGAGAGGTGTTAGAGATTCGGGCAGGTTTAGGCTCCTATCGCATGGGCGTTACACCGAAATATATGGTGGATGGAAAATCCATTCCAGCAAGTGATAGCTGGCTTCTGGTACACAAAATTTTGGCTGATAATGTCCCTGGTAAAAAAAAGATTCAAGTGTCAATGCACTACATTGATCCTGAAACCGGCGCGCCCTTACAGTATACAAAGACGTTGTCGTATGAAGTGGTACAATGAAACTGGAGTTATTTAATCAGGACAAATTACTTTTTTCTTATTGAAGTATATTTAACTTTAATAAAAGGACAATGAGAATCTGTTCAACACTTCCATACCTGTTTTCAATTTTTTTATCAACCTGCACTTTTGTAACCATCGCCCAAACTAATGGCAATCTCGATGAATCTAAAGTGGGGCAATATACCCTTCCTCCATTGCTGGTAAAAGCGGATGGCAGCAAAGTAAAAAACGCCGCCGATTGGGAAAAAAGTCAGCGACCCTATATCCTGAAACAATTTGCAGAAAACGTCTATGGCCGTTTTCCCGGCAAACCCGCATCAATGCATTTTAAAGTTATTGAAGAAGACAATAAGGTACTAAAGGGAAAGGCTACCCGAAAACAGATACGCATATTTTTTGGCGAAGGCGAAAACTCACCATTCACAACCGTTTTGCTTTATCTGCCGAATATCAGCAATAAAAAAGTATCGGTTTTTATGGGGTTAAATTTTGAAGGCAACCATAGTATCGATATAGATTCATCTATCTTAATTACCGATTACTGGCTGCGGCTGAATGGAAAAACTGATATTATCGTTCGGGGAAAACAAAACAGGCGTTGGCCGGTTGAGGAATTGATCAATCATGGGTATGGCGTAGTCACGGCATGGTACAAAGATTTCGAACAGGATTATGATCAGGGCTGGATATCCGGATTACGGTCCAGTCTGGCAGAATCACTATCTATACAAACAGCAGAGTGGGGCGCTGTTGCCATATGGGGCTGGGGTATGTCGAGGATAATGGATTACCTGGAAACTGATGCACAGGTCGATCCGGCAAAAGTTGTTATTACAGGTCATTCCCGGTTGGGGAAAGCCGCATTGTGGGCGGCGGCAAATGATCCGCGATTTGCCATTGTGGTTTCTAACAATTCAGGAGAAGGAGGAGCCGCGTTGGCAAGAAGGAATTATGGTGAAACTGTGAAGCTTATTAATGATGTATTTCCTCATTGGTTTATAGATAAGTACAAAACTTATAATGATAACGTAAGCCTTTTGCCTGTCGATCAGCATATGCTGCTGGCTTTAATGGCGCCAAGACCACTATATGTGGCCAGCGCCACCGAAGATCAATGGGCGGATCCGAAAGGAGAATTTCTCAGCGCACTATACGCAGGTGAAGTATATGGATTGTATGGAAAAAAAGGGCTAGGTACAAAGGTGATGCCGCCACCGGATCAATCCGTCGGAGCAACCGTAAGGTACCATATCAGAACAGGCCCTCACGATATGGTTTTGTTTGACTGGCTGGAGTACATAAAATTTGCAGACGTTCATTTTAAGAAATAATTTTTTGTGTTGAAATGACCAGGCTGACACGCAAGTCAAATGATTAAAATTGGTTATCTTTTGCATTATAATTTTTACATCTTATAACCTCCTTTTGTTTATCTTTTAATTTCTTTCAGGAATCACGTTTTGATGTATACGATGCCATATATGAAAAAGCTTAATTATTTTTTACAGATTTTATTTGTTCTGGTGATAGCAGCAGGATGCTCGGGCGATGCTGATAAAAAAACAACCTTAAACCTCGGTGGCGATCTGCGGTTAGAACAGGATGAATCGGCTGGAACAATTTCCGTATTTACTAGCGGTTCAGATCAACCATTGGTGGTGCAAAATGCGAAGGAGAAACATCGGCCATTTTTGCATCCGATTCAATCTCCTGATGGCAATGGCGTATTAACAGAGTATAGTCCCGGACATCATAAACACCAGACAGGAATATACTGGGGATTCACCCGTGTGAATGGCCGCGATTTTTTTCATAACCCGGGTGAAGGATACTGGCAGAAGGTAGGCGCCAGCATAGTGGAAAAAACCGGCAAGGAAGTAAAGTGGCAAACAATTTATGATTTGCTTAGTGATAAAGGCGAAGCAATTCTACGGGAGACGCAGAACTGGAGCATGCAGACCGACAGCGGAAAATATATGATTTCCCTCGAGTGGAAGGGAGAAGCTCAAACAGAAATTACCGTTGGAAAATATGATTATGGTGGACTATTTATCAGGATGCCGTGGAAAGAAGGAATGAATGGTGAAGTGGTAAATAATGCCCGTGAAATAAATGACAAAGCCGAAGGTAAAAGGGCGATGTGGGTAGACGTGGGATTGCAGTTGGATGGCCGTGATGACCTGGCACATATTGCTGTTTTTGATCATCCGCAAAACAAAGCCTATCCGCAGCATTGGCGGGTTGATGGCCAGCTCGGAGTAGGTGCGGCACGCGCCAGAGAAGCTGACTGGACGATTCCAAAAGGAGAGACGGAAGTAATTAAACACCAGCTCTATGTTTACACCGGCACGCTGAACGATGTGGCGCTGACAACAGCATGGACGAATTTCAGCGGATCCAATTCAACTTATGCATTATGGGAAATAGCCCGGCAGGAAGGCCTTGAAGCAAAGTTTCTGACACCTGAAGAAGCGGTTAAGAACATGACTTTAAAGCCTGGCTACAAAGCCAATGTTTGGGCGGCCGAACCACTGATGACACAACCCATGGCTTTTTGCTGGGATGATAAAGGCAGGATGTGGATCGCAGAAAACCGGGATTATGAATCACGTGGTTCGGGTTTCTCTAATGCAGGCAATAGCCGCATCCTGATTCTGGAAGATACCAATCATGATGGCACAGCCGATACGCGGAAAGTATTTATGGAAGGCATTGCTTTTCCTGCTGCCATTGCAGTAGGATTTGACGGCGTTTTCATCGGCGCGCCGCCGAACCTGATTTTTGTACCCGACAGAAATCATGACGATAAGGCTGATATGGATGATATTGAAGTGAGACTAACGGGATGGGGTATACGCGACAGGCATGAAACACTCAACAGTTTACATTGGGGTCCAGACGGCTGGCTATATGGCTGCCAGGGATTTGCCACGCCATCAAAAGTGAAAAAACCGAAAGGCAAAGGCAAATTGTATAAACATAAAGATCCATTTCCAGAAGATATTTTAGAAGGTGAGGGAACAGACATTGATGGTGGTGTTTGGCGGTATCATCCTACGAAAGATAAATTTGAAGTGGTGGCACATGGTTTCAGTAATCCATGGGGAATAGATTACGATGCCAAAGGGCAGATATTTATCAGTGCCTGTGTAATTCCGCATATGTGGTATGTTATTCCCGGTGGTATTTATCATCGGCAGGGTGGGCAGCATTTTAATCCGTATGTATATAATGATATTAAAACCATCACTAACCACAGTCATCGTTCTGCACATGGCGGCGCGCGGATCTATCAGTCTGACGCTTTTCCCGCTGAACAGAAAGGAAGAATTTTTATGGCTAATATTCACGAGCATGGTGTATTGACAGATAACCTGATGCCAAAAGGTTCTGGTTTTGAAGCGGGTCATGCCGAAGATTTTGCAATGGCGAATAATGCGCAGTGGGTGGGCTTCAGTATGGAGATTGGACCAGAAGGGGGAGTGTACGTACTCGATTGGCACGATGCTGATATTTGCGGGCAAACGGTTCGTAACAGTGAAACAGGAAGAATTTTCAGGATCGTACCGCAGACTTCCAATGCGAAAAATTTTCCCGGGCGGTACGATGATCTTTCGAAATTGAATGATATGGACCTGGTGAATTTGCAAACCAGTGAGAGCGATTGGCATGCGCGCCGTGCGCGGGTGATACTGCAGGGCCGGTCTGTAAAAACAAAAACTTCTCCTGCCGTTCAGCAGGCGCTGATGAAATTATTTCAATCGAATCCAAATGTGGACATCAGGTTAAGGGCGCTATGGGCTTTACATGTCACGAATTCCATTTCTGCTGAGGAGTTGCTGAAAGCTACTGATGATAAAGAGCCTTATGTGAGGGGATGGGCGATACAATTAATTTGCGAAGATCGTAAACCATCGGTCGCTGCTATGGATAAGATAGTGAGTATGGCACAAAAAGAAAATTCAGCTGTGGTGAGATTATACCTTGCATCAGCGATTCAACGGGTCGGGGAACAACAGGCATGGCAAATTAGTGAAGCATTGGCAAAACACAGTGAAGACGTAAATGATCATAATCTTCCGAAGATGATTTGGTTTGGCTTTGAACAGTTAGCAGGAAAAGATCCTGCGAGGGCATTGAAGCTCGCGGGGGAAACCGGTATTCCGATGATTGCTCAGCATACAGCAAGGCGGGCAGTTGATGCCGGAGCAATGAATGAACTGGTGCAGGTATTGGGCTCGAAACCCAAAAATCTGGAATTGATTATGGAAGGTATGCTCAACGGAATGGAAGGTCGTACAGATCTTAAGCCACCGGCAGCCTGGCAAAATGTTTATACGTCGCTAAAAGGCGCTAATGCCCGAACTGCACAACTTGCTAATGAAATCACTTCATTATTTGGAGATACTGAAGCGGCACAGCGTTCTCTTGCAGTACTAACCAATAATGGTAGTCCACTCGATCAGCGTAAAAAAGCAATGCAGATATTGGCTGCCCAGCAAAGAAAAGATCTTAAAAAGGAATTGCCTTTATTACTCGACGACAAAATTATGCGGACGGATGCTATTCGCGCTGTGGCGGCATTTGATGATCAGTCACTCGGGCAGCTTGTCCTCGCGAAGTATAAAACATTTGGAGCTGTTGATAAAACAGAAGCGATTCAAACATTATCATCACGTCCGTCGTACGGTTGGATGCTGACCCAGGCTATCAAAAGAGGTGATATTCCTAAGAAAGAAATTCCTGCAAATGTAGCGCGTCAGTTAAGGCGGGTGGTAGGTAGTGGGTTTGTTGAAGTTTGGGGACCGATTGAGGATACACCTAAGGATGACAAACAATTTGCGAAATACAAGAATATGCTGAACGATGACATGACTAAGAAGGCTGATCATGCAGCAGGGAAAGTGATATTTCAGAAAACCTGTGGAAGCTGCCATAAAATGTATGGAGAAGGCAGTATCATCGGCCCTGATCTCACCGGATCAAACCGCTCCAATCTGGATTACCTGTTAATGAATATTCTTAATCCGAGCGAAGAAATTCAGGATGCCTATAAACTCGTTGTTGTGACTACCCGTGATGGCCGTACCTACTCAGGAAATGTAATTGCAGAAAATCAGCGGCAGATTACAATGAGGATTGTTGGGCAGGATGCGGTGGTGATAAATAAATCGAGTATACAAACCCGTGAGGTAACGCCCAATTCCATGATGCCGCAGGGATTGATTTCGCAGTTGAGTGATAAGGAAGTGAATGATTTGATTGGGTATTTACGAACAGCGACTAGATAGTGAGCAGCCAATACAAGTGAGCAGTAAGGAGTGAGCAGTGAGCAGGGAACAGCCAATACAGGTTGTAAGTTTTAGGTTTTAGGTTAACAGCCAATACAATATCAATAGGGATTGAAATTTTGCATTATTTCGGAATGCATTTTTGTGTTTAAATCTCCGTGAATCTCCTGTCTTTCGTCTCCTGGTGTTTCTCCGTGGAACAAAAAAGTTTGAATACAGATATCAGCCGATACAGGTATTAGGTTGTAAGTTTGAGGTAGTAGTTAACAGCCAATAAACTGGCTGTTTTATTCACGATTATCGATTCACGATTCACGAAGTCATCAGCTGTTCTTACTAAATTATGGTTTTTGGGACACGGAGAACCACAAAGGAACAAAGGACACAAAGGAACAGCCGATACAGGTTGTTAGTTAGAAGTTTTAGGTTTTAGGTTAACAGCCAATACACTGGCTGTTTTATTCACGATTCACGAAGTCATCAGCTGTTCCTGTTAGTCTTAAATTCACCCATTGACTCATTCACTTATTCACGATTCACGATTCACGAAGGAAACGGCTGCTCACTTCTTACTTATTTCTTTAATCACTTTCGTCAACATCTCAGCAATAATATCATTTCCTTCATCAGAAGGATGAAGTCCATCATAGGTATACCCGCCTGATCCTTTGGGATATGGATAATCATCAGTGGCGGGATCGAAAGGAATATCGATGAAGTCGGGATATTTATAATTCCTGTACAATCCGGTTGCAGGATCTTTCATTCTTTTAAATTGAACCAGTTTATCCAGTGTCATTCCGCTTTTGTTATAAAGATCGACAACGGGAAATTTTTCATGTGCAGCGATTGCAATAATTGCATCGGCAAACTGCGACAGCGTCTGCCCGTTTTTTTCTCTGTAAGATCCATGTGCCCTGTTCTTAAAATCAAAAAGGTAAACAAAATCAACACGCTGCATTGGAGTGATCAGTACAATATTAGCTTTACTGTTTAACCCACGTAATTTATCAATAATGATTCTGAATGAGCCATATAATGAACCGTTGCCGGTATTGTTAAGATAGTCGTCCATTTGACCGACGGGCCTGCCCGCCCACCAGTCGTTGGTGCCGAGGAAAACCGTGAACAGATCAGATTTTTCAATTTTTAGTTCGTCGAACTTTTCTGCTGTCATCGCTGCTGTCCACCCGTTACAACCTTTGTTGTTGTATTGCAGGCCGGGAACATTCCTGATTACCCGCAAGAGATAACCTTTAGATACTCTGTTGCCCGTTTCATTAACATGATCGTTAAGATATGTTATAGAATCACCAATCGCGATCCAGGTTGTTAATTTATTGGGTGTAAAGGAAACTGATATAATGGCAAATAATGCGATGTATAAAAACCTTCTCATCAATTTTTGTTTTTCGGTATCCGGAATTTGAAATTAAATAAGTTTGCTGAATCTGAATAGAAATGATCTTTATTGATCGGAAATTATTTGCACGGAATATCTCGAAAGCCGACTGTTACAAATTTTTAATATTGCAGACAGCAGAAAACCTTCGTTATTTAAATCAAATCTACTCAATCATCAAGATGAAAAGAAGGAAAAAAAATGCTTAAGGATAGATGAGTTATCATAACCGGAAACCCAGACTTACACCACCCCAGCGGTGATTTTTGCCGGTTTCAAATTCTTTGGTAAGGAAAGATTGCGTGTAAGAAAGATAGAGGATTTTGAAGTTTACGACGATTCCACCATCGGCCTGAAACACAATGCGGGTGAGATCACTGTAAGAAATTGTATATGGACTGTTGCGGTTAAAGATACCTCCCTGCAAGCTGGCGTCATACCCCACCAGGTTTGTTCTTCCTTGTCCAAACAGGTAGATTTCAAATTTTCTTTTTGTTTTGCCACCGTCAGTATACCTGTTGTTAAACCATCCTGCCATAAAACTCAGACCAGTATTCAATTTTGTATTCAAGGTGCCCAATCGTATTTCAGAGGTACTGTTTAACAAAAAATGGTTTTCAATATGTGCTAATTGTTTTTCGTAATTCAACTGGTAATTTACAACCACATCATTTTTAATCTGGTGTTGCCAGCCTTGTGGAATTTTATTGTCTAGTGCCCGATGTATACCGGTTTGCATCTCTTTACCAAATGCGAGCGGACCAATAACCCCCAATGTCATGGCGCTCGAAAACTGTTGACGGCGTACATCATCCACCTGAATAGAAAAGGTTTTTATGCTGATGGATGCGCTGAAAGGTCTGTCACCATAAAGTATTTCATCTCTACTGATGGTTGTAGGCGTATATCCAAATGAATTCAGCAGTATACCGTATTTTGAAGAACGCTTAAATGGCTGCCATAATAATTTTGAAACTGGAAATTTTGCTATTGCAGGGGATACGAATTCCAGTCCTATTCCCTGCGAGTAATATTGGTCGGTTTTAGTAAAATAATCATTGTCGTAGTGAAACCGAAAATATTTTTCTGCATTGATTTGTCTTAGAACATTTGAATGCTCAATAAGTTGTGCCCTCAGCTTCAGGCTGCTGGTGGTAAGTATAACTAATAATATGACTGGTATCAAATACTTTTTCACTGAACTCATCTACGATAAATTATACACAACGGTTCCGTAAAGCATGGATTTATCTTAAAATTTCAGACCGGGCAAAGCACAAAAACAGACTTGCCTGATCCGTTTTATCCTGTGGAAGTATATCCCTGGTTTCATTTATAGTGTAACTGTGGCAAAGTGATTTATGCCTGGGGGGAATTGCCCGGCAAGCAGGAATGCTATTTTATCTAACTTGTATAATCGTTTTATTCAATTAAAATTGAAGGCAAACAAACTGTACTTACAATTATTGATTAAAAAAATGTTGATGAGTCAAATTTAAACTAGCCACAGAAAATATATGAATACAATAAACTGGGGAATTATAGGCTGCGGCGATGTAACGGAAGTGAAAAGCGGACCGGCATTTAATAAAGTGGAAAATTCCGCATTGATGGCAGTGATGAGAAGAGATGCTGATAAAGCAAAAGACTATGCACAGCGTCATCAGGTTCCCCGATGGTATGCCACTGCAGAAGAGTTAATTAACGATAAAGATGTAAATGCGATTTATGTCGCCACTCCACCATCATCGCATGAAGAATTAACATTGGCTGCTTTGAGGGCTGGTAAACCTGTATATGTCGAGAAGCCGATGTCCACTGATGCTGCATCCTCGTTCAGAATGGCTGAAGCTGCAAATGATTTAGCTCTTCCGCTGGTGGTTGCTCACTATCGAAGAGAACAACCGCTATTTAAAAAAATAAAATCACTCATCACAGAAAAGACAATTGGTGAAATCTTATATGTGAGACTGGAATTAGCGAAACCACCGCTGACAGTAAAAGAGTTGGATGATCCTAAAATCCAATGGCGCATTCAGCCAGACATCGCAGGTGGGGGATTATTCAATGACCTCTCACCACATCAATTGGATCTGATGTACTATTTTTTCGGAGAAGCGAAATCCGTTATAGGTTTTTCGTTATCGCAGGGTAATCAATATAATGCAGATGATATTGTTGCAGGTCAGATACAATTTGCGTCAGGGGTAATGTTTCAGGGTGTTTGGTCATTTAATGTTCCAGCTCTTCACACTACAGATTTTTGTGAGATGACAGGTACGCGCGGGAAAATCCGGTTTTCATTTTTTAATGACATGTCAATTCAATTAATTATTGATGGTATTGAAACTGTACTGAGGTTTGATGTTTTGCAGCATGTACAGCAGCCGATGATCGATGCTGTTGTCAGGTATTTTCTGGGTAGCGGTTCCAATCCCTGCAGTGGGGAAGAAGGTGCGAAAATCATGAGTTGGATTGATATGTTTACCGGGAGGAAAGAGTGATTGATGAAAGGATATCGTTGGGTTAAGAAAGATTCAGAATCTTAGTAAGACTTTTTTGAAACGCATAATTGAATACATGAGAAATGCCTATGTGTGTTGTGGCGATGTTTTTTTTGCGGAACATTCTAAATAAGTGATAAAGGTTATCCAATCAAATTCTTTGTTCAGGAATCTTTAATAATATAAGTGCAAACAAGCATGAGCGTTCAGGTATTCATTAGTAGAAATCTACACATAATGTTATCGTTACTTTGCAGTTGAAAGTTAATTGTGATCAGTTCAATGATTAGCTATCAGCATATTCGGGTGTGCTTTTTTTCTTCAATTCTCCGAATTACATTTCTAACTTTTCCAGTGTCAATATGGTATCTTTTTCAACCATTATGCGGGAGATATTTGCTTTTGTAACAGGCAATACACAGCATGATTTTCCGTTTTCTCAGACCCTTATTTTATGCTGATTTTTAATCTTACAACATTGATAATTTATGAGAAACACAGTCATTTATTTTGCATTTTTTGCATCATTCTTTTTATTTCTTTCTTCCTGTTCTAAAGATAAAACAGAGCCTTCTGCTATTGCGAACGGATTTGAAGCGACTTTGAATGGGCAAAAAAAAACGTTCACAATTGAGTCTGCAATTTTATATCAATCAGAAGATTTTGACGAGAAAAAACTTGATATAGTGGCAGCATCAAGCGATAAAACTGTAAAGCTTGCGATATCATTTGCACAGTCTCCTCACACGGGCGATGCAATGAGAGTTAAAAGTTATCTTATACAATTTGCTATGGAAGATGACCCTGCTACGCCCAACGTTAATGAAAGTGAACTATCGTTTGAGGGACTTATATCTTATGGTGTAAAAGTTGGTTCCAACTTTGTGTTCTCCGGCTACAGGCAGCAGGGTTTAATTACTGTGTCTGAATGTAATGAAGCTTCGAAAACAGTATCGGGAAGCTTTTCCGGTAAACTAATTAATCTTTCAGATAATACGGTGGTAACCATAACTGAAGGTAAATTCTCACAGGTAAAATATACGGTAATCGCAGGATGAAATTTTCAATAGCAGTACACTAAGAAACCAATCCAGGGCCATCTGGGATTGGTTTCCTTTTTTGTGACATTTAATAATGAAATATTCAGATCGCTCCCATCTGGCTAAAAAATCCCATAAAGTCGTAGCAGTTCCAGGTTTCCTGTATTTGCCCGTTTTCTACAATAGAAAATGCAACACCGGTCATAACATGCGATTTGCCCGAAGCTTCTATCGACCTGCTTTCGCTTACCTGAAAGGGTTCACCGGTATGTGGTAATTTAAATTCAGTAAGCGCAGCCACTTTATTTCCTTCGGCTGCAATGTGCAATACTTTTACACTGATGTCAGGAAACGAAGCAACAAATTTTTTATAGAAAGGTACAAAGTGTTCCACTCCAACCAATTCATTTCCATTTTCATCTGTTAGTCCGTGAGCAATAACTTGTGGAGCAAGAAGTTTGGTAATGGTGGATTCTTTTTTCTGGTTCCAAACTTCTTCAAACCAGGTTGTCATTAATTCTGTGTTATTCATGTTGATGGTTTTTGGTTGATCTGAAGTTACCGGATTTTTGAGATTTTGTATAATCAGATAAGTTGGACAAATCCGGAAAGATCTGGAAGGCAAATACCCCACAATTCACCGCATTCAATTCATTCATCGGCTGAATGCATTAAAAGGGCCAGGAATAGCCTGGTGGGCTGGAAAAAGCATTTTGGATGATAAGTGCTGAAAAGGCAATACTATGTCAGCATACATAAATTGGTGACTCCAAAAAAATCCGCAACAGTAATTTAGCTGTTGCGGATCAAATTAAAAGTAGGGTACGGTAAAAACGGGGTCTATCTGAAAAGTTTTTATAAGAGATGATTATTCCAGTCTGTTTACAATGGCGGTTGTTATGCCATCAGTTATTTTAACTCTTTTCCCATTATTCATAATTGTTTCTCCATCAAAACTGATGGTAATGGTTTCAGTAGCTGAATCGAAATTTTCAATCCTGAAATGCATTTTATGACGATGTTCTGAAAATGATTTTTTGCCGCTCGAATACACAATAGGCCATTGACTGTAAGAAAATGTGTTAATAAGTTCCTTGCCGGTCTGAAAAATTTTATATCCCTTTTGTGAGAGTGCAGCAGGAGTAAACTGGATATCAAGATTAAATGTATATCCGGATAATTCTTCAACCCCAATCATCGACAACTTGTAACTATTACTTTGTGTAGTGGCTGGATTGAGAAAAGCGCCATCAAAAAGTACTGGTCCGGAATAGTGCCCGGAATCTGTCATAAAGCTCCAGGTATTCAATTTGCTGCCGTTCTGTAACGGATCAGTTTTCGCCTTTTTTCGCTTAAACGTAAGCAGATCTGTGGCAAGCAGAATCAATAGGGGGTTAGTAATCATGGGTACTAATAATCAGATTAAAAATAGGGTACGGATAAAAAAAATTCAACAATCGTCTGCTTTAACTTAAAAAATATTACTGTTAACGCATTGCTTTATCCTGAGATTCATAAGGTCCGCGGAATAAAGTTGTATCTATTACAAAATGTCTTGTATTATAGTTTGATGTCAGAAATTCATTTTTTAATCTTAATGCTGTTCGTTCAAATACAGTGCCGTCTTTGGCATCAAAATCATTTAACACCAGTCCACTGGCTTCTTTCATCATCATCTGCGGATCATCAAGATAATAATATAGTACAGCAAGATTATAAAAACTGGCATATCTTATTTTTCTGTCGTGTTTGCTGCTGGAAGTATAGGTTCGTTTTATCTTTTCGAAATAATCAATCATGGGTTGAAGTTTCGCTTTTGCATCAGCAATTGGAGTACTGGCATCGAAACTGAATATTACATTATTGAAATCTAAAAATGCTTTCCTATGTGCGCTGTATTCCGGGTGTTTTCTGCTATCAATAATCCACATGAAATCACGTACAGTAGCAGTACCAAATCCAAAATTATAGCTGATTTTTTCGCTGAGATTAT
Organism: Chitinophagales bacterium; assembly: GCA_031425315.1. GTDB lineage: Bacteria > Bacteroidota > Bacteroidia > Chitinophagales > Chitinophagaceae > Pollutibacter. The sequence goes on along the minus strand of JANPJC010000286.1, from coordinate 23,014 downwards.
TTAGTGATTGATTAACGCAGTTTCTATACAGGTCGTTAGTTACTTTTACTGCATTTAACATAAAATATCCGGTAGCAATTTCTTTAATGGTGAACTCCGGACTTCTATAGATTTTCTTATTATTGCGATTGGCCAGTTCATGTTCTGATATATGGGCACCTTTGTAATCAGTTACTATAGCCCTGGCTGCGAAGCTATAAGTTACTTCCTGGCAATAGAATATTTTAACTGCCGTTACTTTTCCGTTCTTATCTTTTGTTTCCTGAATTCTTTCTTTCACATTTACTGCTTCAGGTAAAAGGTCGTCAAGTTTTACTTTAACTGATAAATGACCTTGTTGTGGCAGTTTCTTCCAGCCATCTAATACAACGGATTCTTCAGGATTCAGTTCGCGGAGAAAATATCGCATCGCTTTTGTTCCTTCCACTTCAACATTATAAGTGCGATAGGTACTGTCAAGTTTTATTGCTGGTAATGTGCGGAAAGTTGCATTAAAGCTAAACCTGTCAAGGTCAACCTTTTTTTGTGCCGATGTTGTAGTCGCATAAAGTAGAAATGCTAAAAGCAGGTTCTTATACATAAGGATGCGGATTACTTTCTAAAACGACTACTTGCTGAGAAATATTTTCCCCATCTGATCGGCACGAGGGGTAACACAGTTTAAAAAAAATGATATGAGTTGATTTTGAAGTACTAACAGATTTCCATAACCGCTAAATCAGGCGGCTATATTTTTTCATTTTTCAGATTATATTTCATAAAGTATTTAAAAATATTTTTAACGTGATCGCTTTTTGCATGCGATCAGAACAATGAAAGCTGTTTTGCTGCAGGGATTTGTTGTTGAGGTAATTTTAATACAGCTCTGTTAACAGAATGAATTGCATATACACTGGTAGGTTCGTAACGTGAAGCAATGATGAAGTTGGTAACGGGGCAATAGTTTTTAAAGATTTGAATCGCTGTATCGGGGTTGTTATTTTCCTGCGACAAATGTGCTAAAAATACATGTGTCATATATGTCGGGCGGTGAAGCTTGAATAGTTCCAGCGCCTGTCGGTTAGATAGATGGCCCCTTCCTCCGTTTATTCTTTTTTTCAACTGAGCAGGATAAGTGCCATTTGCCAGCATTTCTTCATCATAATTAGTCTCAAGATAAACTGCATGACATTGTTTAAAGAAATAAATAACCTCCTTACAAATCCGGCCTATATCTGTAAACACACCGACATTTACACCTTCGCTGCTAACCAGAAAACTATGCGGATCTGCTGCGTCGTGAAATTTCGAAAATGCTGTTACAGATATTGATCCGATTTGCACAGGACACAAAGGGGTGAATCGTTTGCACAATTCGCTCTTTATTCCATGGCAATATCGACTAGTTTTATCTGTGATGTATACAGGGATATTGTATTTGTTTGCAAATACCGATACTCCCCGGATATGATCAGAATGTTCATGACTGATGAAGATGGCTTTAACCAGCGCGACAGAAAGATTTAGTTTTTGTAATCTTCGCTCAGTTTCGCGGCAGGAAATACCGACATCAATAAGCACTGCTTCATTGCTGTTACCGATATAATAGCAATTGCCATTACTACCGGAATTTAATGAAGCAGTGATTAAAGACATACTGCAAAGAAAATCGTTTTTGACCGAATTGGAATCATTAACTTCTGTCGTAAAATGCAGGAGGTTCAATTCCCAATGCCCTTAGATATACATATCCCTGACCACGGTGATGAATCTCGTTGTCAATAAAATATTCAACTGTTGCGTAAATTGTTCCCGCATATAACCCAAATGCAAGTTCTTCTGTTAAAAGCCTTTCTACCGTTACCGTTGGCCATATTAAATTGATCTTTTCAGTAAGAGTATCCCACCGTTCTAACATTTCTTTTTTGGTAGCGGGTATGATGATTTTATTACCATGTTCATCTTCGCCAAAGCCGCTCCAGTTGCCGGTGGCTACTCCCACTATTCCAGGTTCTGCAATTTCTAACAATTCCATTACCAATTGCGCAAAGGTGCGCATGTTGCCAATGGAGTATTTAAATAACTCTTCTTGAGGAAAAGCTTCAATTACACGTCTCGTAAGCCTTCTGTGTCCTTGCCAATGTTCAAGGATATCGCTCATTGTTATCGGAGATTGTAATGCCTGCTCAGTAATTGCCATTTCGTTTGTCATTTTCATTAATTTTTATGGAATGAAGAATTATTAATACAAAATAAATGGCGCCGACTGACAACCCTATGGCAGTCACATATAAAAAAACCACCTCTTTGTTGAGGCGGTTTTTTTATATGTGTTTAATGAGTTTTTGGACACCTAAACTGATGCAGGATCCGGATGTTTCCATGGACCGCGATAATCTCTTTGTAGTAATTTTGTCGCTTCCGGATCTCCGGTAACCACCCGTTTTACAGGGTCGTAAACCAATGGTCGCTTCAGTTGCATGGAGAGATTTGCAAGTATGCAGCTGGCGGTGGAAATATGTCCTTCTTCAATATCTGCAACCGGTCGGCTATTGTTTTCGATTGCCTTGATAAAGTCGAGCATATGCAGACGGGTAGCCGGAGCAGCATTCAATTCAATATCTTTTTCTTTAAGATCTTCAGGGTATTTTTCTTTTTCATATACAACATCAATATGAATTTTCTGACCTGGGCCCTGCGGCACAAAATCACATTTCATTGTGCTTCCTGATAAAGTGCCTTTATCTCCGAAAATTTTAAAGGACCATGGATATTCAGGATCTGCAGGCGTTCCCCATGAGCGGTGCTGCCAGATGCAATTGAGATTTTCATATTCGAATATTGCACTCTGCGTGTCTGCAATATTGCTTTTCCCTGAAGTGTCAACATAAATGCCGCCGGTGGAGCTGATTTTTACCGGCCACCCGAGTTTGAGCATCCAGCGTACAGTATCAAGCATATGTACACACATGTCGCCCATTATTCCATTTCCGTATTCCATAAATGTTCTCCACCATCTTTTATGTGGAATACCATCATAGGGGCGAAGAGGAGCGGGGCCAGTCCATGTTTCGTAGTCAAGAAAATCAGGAACTTCCTGTACGGAAGGATTGCCATTTGCGCGCATATGAAAATAACAGCACATTTCCACGTGCGATATTTTGCCCAGCAAGCCTGCATCAACAATATTTTTTTTGGCATCTATCAGGTGCGGAGTACTTTTTCGCTGGGTACCCACCTGCACTACTTTGTTATATTTTCTTGCAGCAGCCACCATTGCCTCGCCTTCTATCACATCAACACTTATTGGTTTTTGCACATATACATGTGCACCTGCTTTGAGTGCATCAATAGTTTGTAAAGCATGCCAGTGATCAGGTGTACCGATGAGTACCACTTCGGGTTTCGCTTCTGCCAACAGTTTGCGGTAATCGCCATAGGTTTTAGGTCTTTTATTTTTTTGTTTAGCGGCAACCATATCGGCGGCTTCTTCCAGCAGATTTTTATCTACATCGCAAAGCGCCACAACATCAACAGGAACCACCTGCATCATTCTGAAGAGATCACTTTTCCCATACCATCCGGTACCAATGAGTGCTACCCGCCTGGGGGCAGGAGCTTTTGTAAAATATGTCATTCCACTGGCTTCCAAAGCAGTGAGGGCAAATGCTGCGGATGCTCCGCGAATAAAATGGCGACGATGAATATTAAACTGGCTCATGTGGTCAGATATTTTTTGAAGTCGTTGATGATAGCTTTAAAGATAGTACACTTTATATGCAATAAATATTTCTGCATATTTGAATTGTAAAATTTCTATTTCAGGTGCTTTTACAATCCAAAAAATTTGCAGGTATATTTTCAAATGATATCTTTAAAGCATGGCATTTATCCTCAGGTATCTTTTATTGGTGCTATTGGTTAGTTTGTTTGCAATAGTGGCGAAAACTCAGGCTGTACCAGTCAGGAATGAACCCTTGCATAAACCAGTATTTACCAATAAATATTTAAGGTTATTAAATGTGTGGTTAAAACCAGGCGACACCAGTCTTTATCATATCCATGAAATACCTTCTGTTTTTTGTTATTTAACCAGTGCCCGCTATGTGGCAAAAATGCAGGGGGATTCCAATTGGAATGTGGTGGTAGCAACCGCAGGGCAATCCTGGTATCGTTCGTTTGAAGATGGAAGGCTTGTGCATAAAGTGGCCAATCCGTTCGATACTGCTCTTCATGTTACTGATATCGAGTTATTAAGCGCGTGGAAGAGGAGAAAATTATCACCATTGCCTTTGCCCTTATTGTTTCCATCTGATAAAGTGTATGCTTACCAGGTTAATAACGGCCATTTGTCATCTCTTAATATAAATAACAGGGGGCCGATGATCGCTGAAGTGGTAAATGGGAATATTGTATATCAAGATATAAAAGCAAACAAGTCGCGCGAACTCAAGGAAGGTGATTATCAGTATATTCAACCTGGCAAACATTTTAAGTTTGTTTCGTCGTCTACCGATACTGTAAACATTGTTTTATTTGAAATAAGGTGAACTGCACATTTTCCTATTATTGCAGCACTGAAAACCTGATTGATTTATCGCTTCTTTCAATTTTCTAAGTATATTCGAACTCCGACTTTAATCATCTAAAATAATTTCCATGAAAATATTTTTCTCCCGACTGATTGCATTTACCCTTGCTGTATTTTTTACTTCATTTTCTGTCGTAAGTGATATCAGCTCTCTGGCTGATCCAACAATCGAAGGCCGCTGGGATATAACGATTGATGAAGATGGTAAAATGGTGCCTTCCTGGCTCGAAGTACAACACTCTGGAATCAGTACTTTGGTTGGTTATTTCGTAGGAACGGGCGGAAGTGCGAGGCCAGTTTCAAAAGTGAATTTCGCTGATGGAAAATTCAGCTTTACTATTCCTCCACAATGGGAAACAGGGTCTGACCTGGTGGTGGAAGGGACATTACAGGGTGAAAAATTAACCGGAACAATTCTAATGCCTACAGGAAAGAAACATAACTGGACAGCTGTTCGGGCACCTGCTCTTATAAGGGGTAAAGCTCCTGTTTGGGGTGCACCTATAAAACTTTTTAATGGCCGCAATCTTGATGGCTGGAAGGCATTGGGTGATAATCAGTGGGTTGCTGAAGGGGGTGTACTACGCAGTCCTAAATCTGGCGCTAATCTTATCACAGAACAAAAATTTAATGATTTCAAACTCCATATAGAATTCCGTTGCCCTAAAGGCAGTAACAGTGGTGTTTACCTTCGCGGCAGGTATGAGGTACAAATAACTGACAGCAAAGGTCTTCCTCCGGCCAGCGGCCAGTTGGGCGGGATTTATGGATTTATCAAACCCAGTGAAAATATGGCGAAAGATGCCGGGGACTGGCAGTCTTTTGACGTCACTATCGTTGGCCGTATGGTAACGCTAATGGTTAACGGAAAAACAGTAATCACCAACCAGGAAATTCCGGGTATCACAGGTGGGGCAATGGATAGTAATGAAGCAGAGGCCGGCCCGTTGATGATACAGGGCGATCATGGCCCGATCGAATATCGAAACATTGTTATTACGCCGGCAAAATAATCTGATTTTACTGATCTGGTAAGCGTTATGTATCCCGATTACAATTGATGTGGTTAAGGGGAGCAAGAGGTATTACTAACAATTCAGATAACCTCAAGCTCATTTATTTTAAAAAAGGAATGAGCTTGAGGTTAATGTCTTTTAATGATTCGGCTATCAATGTCGTTTAGTTAAGGAACGGATCAGATCAAACTTTACAGTATTTGTAGATGGCCTCCCAAGGTAAACATCCGCCACATAGTCACATAGGGCACATAGATATTTCTCTTGTATCCAACTATGTATCTATGTGGTTCTAAAAAGCACCGCTATGAATTCCTATTTTCGTTAACTAAACGACATTGATTCAGCTATGGTCAGAAAAGCAAAAGCTTGCGTTTGGTAAAACTATTTTTTCATTGTTCATATTGTATTGATGTTTTTAATGATCAGATCGGCCGCTCTTGCCACTATTTTTTCTACTCTTCTTTTGTTAATGGGTGTTCGATAATAACCTTCGCAAATCTTTATTTGATCTTAAATCATTCTAACAGTTGCTTTTATTGTGGCTTATGATCATCAGCTTTTTTCCACAAATCCTTATTGTGTACAAGAACTTCAATAATGGCCCCTTCTTTGTTTTTAGTAAACTTTAGCGGATAATTTCTTATCTCGTTAAAAAATTCCAGTTCAGCCTGCTGATCAAAAGTAATTTCTGCTCCATTCCATGTCTCAATTAAAACCAGGTGATTATTTTTGGTTATTATTTTTATATACTCGTTTTTTCCCGGTTCAAATTGAAACTTATAGTATCCTTCATAAGCTTTAAAATCGTCATTCCTTATTAAGTCCAAATCCTGAAAGTCAAAACTAAAGTCAATATTTGGCGAAATGCCTTTCATTTTAATTGATTGTGCTTTGCCTTTTTCATCCAATGAAAACATAGCCAATGCATCGGCATTCATAGCCTGGTATTCCCATTTTATAGCAAATGTATTGGCGTTATAGAAAGCCATCGGGCCATTTAATTTTGGAGAACGGTAAGATTTAAACCATAATTTTTTATCCTTTTCAAACACTTCAATTTTCCCAAACCAACGGTCTTCGTATATTCCGATAAAGTCTTCGTTTTTTACTTTTACATTTTTTGCTGACTCAACTTTTTCCCAAACTTTTTTTGTTACTACATCACTCATATTCTTTTGATATTGCATCCATCCCGCTATTTTATCCGTCCAGCCAAAATCGTCAAGGCCTAAATAACTGTCGGAAATAGTACCAGAGACCGCCGAAAAAAGTGCGCCACCGTCGTCTGAATTGGTTAATATGACGATTCCCAGATTTAAATCGGGATACATAGTTACTTCGGATACCATTCCCGGTAAACCACCGGTGTGCGATACTTTTAAATTTCCTTTCACGTCGGTCAAGAACCAACCTAACCCATAACCGCTAAAATGGGAATTATATCTGGGGTCCCGATTGGTTGCTAAAACAGTATGTAACCGCCACATTTCATTATGGTTTTTCGAAGAAAATAATGATCTTTTCAGATCAGCTCCATACTTACCTGTGTTTAGTTGAGCCAGTACCCATTTTGACATATCCGCCACATTCGAGAATATTCCGCCGGCTGCGCTACCCATTCCTATATCCTGCGCGTCGATTGTTTGTAGGGATCCAGACGCTGATGAGTGCGGTGTTGCAAGATTGTTTTTGTCTTTCATCAGGCTGCCGAAAAATGTATTTCTCATTTGTAACTGCTCAATGATTCGTTTTTGAATAAATGTTTCGTAACTCATACCGCTGGCCCTGGCAATTACTTCCCCAGCCACGATATAAAGTAAATTGTCATAATCATATTTGGTTCGAAAAGCAGATACAGGTTTAAAATACTGAAAGCTGGTCAAAACATCCTTCATCGTAAAATTGGAACCATCAGGGAAAACATCAAATCGCCGGCACCTAATCCAAGTCCGCTGCGATGCGTCAAGAGGTCCTGTATATTAAAGTTCTCCGTTACATAATCATTATACATTTTGAATTCAGGCAGGTGATCTTTTACTTTATCGGTCCATTTCAGTTTGCCTTCCTCCTCTAAAATAGAAAGTGCAGCCGTTGTAAATGCTTTGGTATTTGATGCAATCTGAAAATTGGTGTATTCATTTACCTTTTCTTTTGTTGTAACAGAAGTAAGCCCATAACCTTTTTGGTGAATTACGTTACCATCTTTAACAATCGCTACAGCTGCGCCGGCTACCTTAAAAGTTGACAGGGCATTTTCCACTAATGAATCAATTTTTTGAGACGATAATTGGGCAAAGGTTTCTGTGAATACAAAAAGTGTAAGGAGCAGTGATGTAAAAAGAGTTGTTGATTTTTTCATCAGTTTTATGTTTAAAGTCAGATGGTTAGATTGTTGTTTCTGGCCATCGCTAACGGTTCGGTCTTTTCAAATTGCCGGCCATACACATTATTTCTGAGTGGCTGCACTTTTAAAATCCGTGAGGGTCTTTCCCTGCCCGTCCGGCAGGCGGGCATCATAACTATAACGGTCAGATCCAATCCAAATACTTCCATCTTCAGCCCCTAGTATCCCAAAAGGCAGATTTCTACGCCCTTCGTATTTTGTCTTTATTACTGTTACATGTGGCTTTTTATCAGACAATGTCTGTTCATCATAACGGAAAATGGGGCCTCCTATACTAGTCAGGATGTTTCCTTTTTTATCTTCGATTATAACACCAGCACCCGTCTGATCAATTTGGTTAAAGGTACTTCCGTCATAGCGCCAAAGACCATCGGCACCGAACCAGATATTGTCTTTTTTGTCTTTGATTATAGCCCATACGTTCGTGAAAGTTTTGCCGTCTTTATCGGTGAGAGTGGTAAATGTTTTTCCGTCATAAATTGTGATATCACCCCGTGTGCCAAACCAAATTTTGCCTGTTTTGTCTTGAACAATATCGTGAACATCATTATTGGTCAGTCCATCCGAAGTTGTAAAATTTCGAAAAGATGTACCATCATAACGGCTCACTCCGCCTCCAGTGCCCAGCCAAATAATGCCGGCATTATCTTCATAAATTGGCATAACCGAATTATTTGCAAGCCCATCCCGGGTTGTAAAATTTCTAAAAGATTTTCCATCGTAATAAAAGGCACCTGAACCATATGTACCGAACCAAAAATTTCCTTTTCTATCTTCTAAAATAGAAAAAATGGGGACTGGGATCAGTTTACCTGAGATATTAGTAAACGATTTTCTCCCGATTGAATCAGGTCGGGCATCGTATCGATAAACACCATCACTTGCTGCAAACCAAATGTTCCCATTTCTATCTTGCTTGATATCCCAAACATTAGCAGTGATTGAGTCTTTGATTTCAGACTCGATATTTTCTTTTAGGGTGTCTGTTTTGTTTTGTCCTCTACAGGATGTGACAAAAACAAGCATTAAGAACAAAGTATAGACGGGAAAGTATTTTATCATTTTATCGTTTTTATTTTTTAAGAATTTCAATCCTTCGCGAAAATGTTCGAACGCTGGCTACTCAGGTCTAATGAATGATCGCCTGTTCAGGCGAATGTTTTATTTGATTTTGTTATGGTGTGTGGTGACGCGCACCGAAGCATGGGAAAACAGCAAAAGAGGCATGCTCATTTCCCGGAACACCTGCAAATGCGAATCTTTAGTATTTTCTTTCAAAAGAATTGCCATTGAATTGATATACACCACTTGGATCTGCTCCTCCAAACCACAATTCACCTTGTTTGCTTTTATATATAAACCAAACAAGTTTGCTCTCAAGTCCATCCTCTTTAGCAAAATTTTTTACGGAATTGCCATCATATCTCCATACACCAGATTCTGCAGTCCCAAACCAAATATTCCCCGAAGCATCTTCTCCAATGGAAAAAACTCTCTCAAGAAAATTGCCTTGGGTGTCCTCCTTATTCAGTTTTTGTTGGTCTGTGAAATTGACTACTTTTTTTCCATCATATTTAAGAACACCAATTCCATTATTACCCATCCAAAGATTTCCTTTGCCATCTTCCATAATACTGCGGATATGCAGATGTCCTGTTTCGTCGTTTAGTCCCAACAAAGTATCGTTTATTATTTTAAAATCTGAACCATTATATCCAATCAATGCGCCATACGTTCCAAACCAAATCGACCCATTTTTACTTTTGACAAAAGGTGTTGAAATTGAATAGTGATTCTCTTGCCCTGATTTGTTTTTAACAGGGAGTGTGCGATATGAAAGTTTTTTTTCGTCGTATTGATACACCCCTGGATTCCCTTCAAGTTGGTTGTAGCCCGCCGTTTCATCACCCTTAAACCAAAGGTCACTATCAGATAATTTCCATTGTTTCGTTGAATCATAATTTCTTTCTTTGTATATAGTCATTTTTTGACCATCATAAATACTTAATCCTTTGCCACATTCAAACCAGATCAAGCCATTTTTATCTTCATAAATGCTCCTAACCTGGTTGTTACTTAAACCGTTTTCTGTTGTGAAGTATTGGAGCTCAGCATTATGAATCAAACACACACCTTCGTTGTGACTACCAAACCAAATATTTCCTTTACTATCCTCTAAAATTGAACGAACTCCGGTTGTGTACTTTAATCTTAGGTCGCCGATTCCACTTTCAATTGGTTGAGTATAACTTTTAGCCTCTGCTATCTCATCTCCCTTATTTGATTGACTTTGATTAGTACAAGAGATTGATACAGCAATTAAAAATGTGCAGCAGAGGTCAAATATGTATTGCCTATTTATATTTACTTTCATTCTAACGGTATTTTTCCGTGTGGTACAACATTCTGCTTTATGCAGCTGATGAATGTTAATCTTCGTTTCAACATCCCCCCTTGCTGGTTATGGCATAGATCACGTTGCCCGAACTCAATAAATTGAAGACCTTATCTTTTACAGAAGGAAGTAATAATTTCCAGGTTTTTCCCATGTCCGATGATCTGAAAATGCCGTGAGGATGAATACAAATGAAGTTTTCACCAACCTGGGTAATTGGAGTCATGAAGGCTTGCACATGTGGGCGATCGTCCCAGGTCCGCCATATTGAATCAATAAGAACTTTGTCCTGAAGGCCGCTTTCAGTGGGCTGCCAGGTTTTACCGTCGTCGTAGGAAGTCTTTAATGTCCTGGTACCCGACTCTGAATCGGAAGTGATAGCAGCGAATCCGCCTTTGATCGGTTTTACATCCCAGGCCACACTGCTATCACTGACCACCACCCAGTTTTCGCCATTATCAGTCGATCTTATTATCCTTCTCGTACTGATCGCCAGCAGTACGCCATCTGACTCTGCCAAATGCCCTACCAGGCTTCCGGCGTGGACATGTCTACATGTTTTTCCACTGTCAGCAGATTTAAAAAAGCCTCTGTCAGTGCCGATGAAAATTGCACCTCCGGCAGATTCAAAAACGATGCGTATTCGTGGCTCTTGAAAATTTTTGAATATCGGCGACGATACATAGAATATGGGCGACCATACACTTGTTCCGTTTGATTTTTGCAAGTTTAAACTCCAATAATTGTAGGCAACTATCCCGGACTTAGCGGGGGCAATGTTGCTATATTCCCCGAAGTATCGGGGCTGTTGGTCAGGGGAAATCTCTTTGGTCCAAAAAGGAGTTGTGGCGTTTGCTGGACTGTGATAAAGTTCGCTTCCAACCTTTAAAAACAGCCCTTTATCATTTGCAAAGATGCTATCTCCCCGGATACCATCCTTCCGCAAATTTTCTGGCAGCCCTTTGCTGATGTCCTGCCAGGTTTGTCCGCCATCAGCAGATTTGAAAACGATGTTTACAGGCCCTGATTTAACCGCTTCGATTGTTTTCTCTCCCGTTTCCTTTTCTTTCAGCACAAAAGAATTAAATAGAAATAATACCAGGAGGATAGCCGGGGCCAACACAAACAATTTTTTCATTTTTTTAAATTTAGAGTAAATCATATTTAATAATAATTAGCGGAAAGTAGCAGTTAGGGCAGTACAAATTATTTCTGCCCCTTTTTCATTAAAAAATTGAGATGGTCCACTTATTTTTTTGCTACGATTTTCATATTGATTTCAATCTCGTCGGAAACAGCCTCATCAGCTAAGTTGTCATAAAACTTACCTGATCTGTAACGGATTCCCCATGCTGTCCGATCGATAACCAATTTGCCATTCGCTTTTGCCATCCCGTCTTTAACTTCTATCCTGGCTGGAAAGGTAACCGGGTTTGTAATACCTTTAATCGTTAAGTTCCCTGCAACTTTCATATTTCCACGATCAGCATAAGTTACCTTAGTAATGGAAAATGCAGCAGTTGGAAATTTTTCGACATCAAAATAATCGGGCGATTTCAGGTGTTTAACAGGAGTATTTTTATTCTCCTTGTCTCCATATTCAATTGTATTCATGTCGATTTCAGCTGTACCACCGACCAATTGATCTTTGTCGATGATCAATTCACCTTTTGATGTATAAACATATCCCTTATGCTCCTCCTCAAAGCCAAATACCATTGAACCTTCCCAGGTTAACACAGTTTCCTTGGTATCAATATTATATTTTTTACCCGCAACCTGTTCCGGTGATCCGGAGCTTGCAGTTGCATTCTTTTTATTTCCCTCTTTTAAAGGTTCACCGCAACCGGAAAAGGAATAAGCAATAATTAAAATCAGGAAAGTGGTAAATAGCTTTTTGTTCATATTACAGATATAACATTGAATAACAATAATTGAAAAATGATTTTAAAATCAGCAATACTGTGATTTTTGACTGGCTGTACTTTTGAAGTCCGTAACGGTTTTTTCCTGCCCGACTTCTTCATTCCGGTTCGATCCGGCACAAGCGGGCAGGCGGGCGTCGTATCGAAAAACACATTTGCACGAAGCGATCAGGATGTTTCCGTTTCGATCCTGCATTAGCTTCCGCATTACACTATCGGGCACCGGGGACTTGATGAAGTCTTTTGTTTCAGACCTGATTTTGTGTTCAGGTACGTTTGTCTGGTTTTGTCCAAAGGAAGTTTGAAAAACAAACATTAAGAACAAAACATATACTTGAATGTATTTCATAATTTTTTCTTGTCCTTTGAAAATTGATCAGGCGATATTACTTTGATATCTTGCAACGTTGGGATTTCGATTGTAAAAAAGAATGTAACCTTTGTAAATAAAATCTTGACATTATGTTGGATAGCCGAAATCTCTTCTCCGGGAAACGCAAGTACCTGTTCGGATTGATATTACTCTCGTTTATCGCTGTAATTGGTGCTGCTTTCAGTATGAACGGCAGGGAAGGTTTTGATATCGCCAGAAGGGAAGTTTTACTCCGCAGGATCGGACATGAAGTACTTTTACAATCAGGCGACAGTACATCAAGAGTTCTTCCCGTAAAAAAGATCGCTGAAAATGAGTACCAGATCAGATTTGAGAATGAGCTTACTTTTCAACCCGACTCCCTGGTCAATATTACCCGGCGTGTTTTGGCTAAAGACCCACTCGCAGGCGATTATGTTGTCAAAGTGCTGAACAGTGACAACTCCAGTGTGGCCTATGGTTACGCTATTTCTAAAAACAAGAAGGATGATATTGTAGCCTGTATTGGAAGAATGCAACCAAGAGCAGGTTATATGATCAACATTTCATTCAAACCGACAGGAATAATTACAGCAAAGAATGGATATCTTCTGGGCAGCCTGCCATTTTTAGCACTTGCTGGTTTTATGTTTTTGAGATCTGCCAGGCCGCGGAGAGACTTACCTAAGGTTGTGAATAACAACGTATTTACTTTGGGTTCGGTTTTATTTGACGCGCAGAAGCGGCAACTGATAATAAATAAGAAAAGCATAGATCTGACCGGAACTGAAACGCGTCTGCTGCAAATTTTCGCAATATCTCCCAACGAGACCATAGAGAGAAGCCGGCTGCAAAAAGAGATATGGGAAGATGAAGGTATTATTGTGGGGCGTAGCCTGGATATGTTCATATCAAAACTTAGAAAGAAACTGGAGCCAGATCCGAATATTAACATTGTTGTTATACGCAGCAAGGGTTATAAACTTGAAGTTAGCGCTTAAGAAAAATTTGCCGCTACGAACTGATAAAATCAGAATTTAAATTAGCATTTGTAAAACGCTAAGTGCGCTACTAATGAGCTATCATTAAAAAAATAATCTTTTATTCGGCGCATAGTGAACTTCTTTTTATTACGGATTCTCCGTAAAGTCTTCTCAAAAGACTTTACGTTTATACAAATTCCGACAACTTGTAATTCGCTGTTCTATTCAGTATCTTTTATTATTGAACAAGATTACCACTTAAAAGGTTAGTTCGTTTGTCGATATGGAAAAACAGCTGCGGCGGTCAAAGTCAACCGGGTAAAAAAACTGTAAATTTACCCCGTAGATTCTTTTTTTAAAGTGGGGTACAAGTATATTGTTATTAACATAAAGAAGTGTACTAAAATGATGAAACCAACTCCTGAAAGTTTTTCTGATAACACCGGTTTTACATTGCGACAGGAGATGGCGCATAGCCTCATCCACGCTTTTGGCATCTTATTCGGCATTATCAGTATTCCGATACTTACTGCACTGGCTGCAAAAAATTCCAACCTCAATGGTATTGTGGGCGTGGGCATTTATGGATTTACGTTTTTAATGACCTTTACTTTCTCCACCTTGTATCATGCATTTCAACAAAAGCAAGTAAAACGTACGCTTGAAATTTTTGATCATATCAGTATCTATTTTCTAATTGCCGGCACCTATACTCCATTTTTGCTCATTTTTCTTTTTGATAGTTTTGGTATTACACTGCTATCTATTTTGTGGAGTCTTGCCCTCCTGGGGATAGTATTCAAGATTTTTTTTACCGGAAGGTTCGAAGTTTTGTCGACCTTGATCTATTTTGGAATGGGCTGGATATTTTTCGTTGGAGGCCGTCGCTTTTTTGAGCAGATTCCCTCGAATGTACTAGTGCTTATCTTTGTTGGTGGCGGGCTTTACAGTATAGGAATTCTTTTTTACTTGTGGCGAAGGTATCCATGGAATCATGCGATCTGGCATTTTTTTGTGCTGGCCGCTGCTATTTGTCACTATGTAGCGATCCTGCTGGCGGTATAAAAATACTATCTTGCTTCCCTCAACAATTTGCTGATGAAACTATTACGAGGGCTTTTTCTGATGCTGATGTTTTTAGGTTTTTTCCAATCTAATGCGCAGGATAGTGTCTGGTTATTCTCTTATTTTAAAGGCAATGGCGAAGACGGATTACATTTTGCATACAGTGAAGATGCGCTGTCATGGAAATCCCTTAACGGTGATTCGTCTGTGCTTACACCAACAGCCGGGTTTGATAAATTGATGAGGGATCCCTGTATCATTCGCGGCGGCAATGGTAAATTTCATATGGTATGGACATCTAGCTGGAAAGAGAAAGGTATTGGTTATGCATCTTCTGAAGATTTGATTCACTGGTCGCCGCAAAAGTATTTGCTGGTTATGGATCACGAAGCTGAAGCCAAAAATTGCTGGGCACCTGAAGTGTTCTATGATAGATCGTCTGCGCAATACATGATCTATTGGGCAACAACCATTGCTGGTAGGTTTCCGGCTACAGATTCACTCGGGGATCATAATCACCGGATGTATTATGTCACCACTAAAGATTTTAAAACTTTCAGTAAAACCAAAATATTGTACGATCATGGGTTTAATGTAATCGATGCATCAATCTATAAAATCAAAAACAAATACATGATGTTTTTGAAAGATGAAACACTAAAACCTAAGGCAGAAAAAAATATCAGAATTGCATTGAGTGATAAGTTGAATTCGGGATATGGAAAACCTTCTCCTCCCATCACTGGTAACTATTGGGCCGAAGGACCCACCTTGCTGGAAAATAAAGGAGAATACATTCTTTATTTTGATAAATACATGGAACATAAATATGGTGCCATCCGCTCAACTAACTTTAAGGACTGGACAGATATTTCGGATCAGATAACTGTTCCCAACGGGTTGAGGCATGGTACTATCATTGGTATTTCACGTGTCGAATTTGAAACGCTGTTGAAGGGATTGAACCGTGGAAATTAAAGTGGGAACTATAACGGCAAAAATATTCCCGCTCAACTTTACTGCAGATCATTTATTTCTCCTTATAGGTTGTTTTTTCCAGTAAGTTAAACTTCTCCAAACCCATTCAACCGGGCCAAAGAGAAAAAAATTCAGCCAGATATGGCTCCAGATGATTTCAATCAGCCAAACAACCGCTACTACGATATATAATTCATAACGTTCCAATTCTCCGAATTTGTTAAACCCAATGCCATAAAAATATATTCCGCACAACAACGATTGCATAAGGTAATTTGTAAATGCCATCTGGCCCACCGGTCGCAGCAATGTAAAAAACCAGTTAAAAAACCCGGACTTATATAATACCATTATAAATCCAAAAAATCCAATCGATCTTAAAAGCCTGGAAATCTCGAAATAGGACAACATTGTTTTTTTTGTCACTTCAAATTCATTAAACTCATTGATGATAGCGGGTTGTAACCGGAGCCATGCCAGCAATATGCCGGTGATTGTACCTCCTAAAAATAGCACCCAGTAAAATTTGTTTGAACCATTTCCTGTTATTATTCCGGATTTATACCATGCCATTCCCAGGAATATAAAAACCAGCACATCCCATATGAGATAATATGTGTAATACAACTCAACGTGAACACTTTTGTTACTGGCAACTTTGTATAATTCTGAATAACTGCCTTTGTAAGCGGCAATTTCTATAGTAGCTGTTTTCAGTTTAGCTTTTTTCGTTGACTTTTCTTTAAATTCTATCATTGATTCTAATGCTGTTTTTTCTTTTTCTGTGAGCTTTATTATAGACGTATCCTTCAATGCAACTGCTTCACCTTGGCTAATCATTGATTTTGTACGGTAGAGGTCCACATTTTCCCGCACAGTCATTAACACAAGGCTAATCAACGCAGCGATCAATAAACCTTTTGGTCTCATACGGTAAAATGCGAAAAGCAACATGCCGAATAATGCGTAGGCAAACAGAATATCCCAGAACCATAGCAGTACAAAAGCATTAAAAAGCCCGAACCCCAACAGCCATAGTTGTCTTCTGAAAAAATATTCCGCAGACATCAGGCTATCTCCCCGTTTTTGTTGCCTTGTTATAAATAAAATCATTCCTGCACCAAAAAGCATCGAAAAAAGCGCCCGCTGTGTGCCCGTAAATATCAGTTCTATGTAATACCACCAATGATAGTTAATACCTTTTTCGTCGAATACGGATGGATCACCGGATTGTATCTCAGGTAGTCCAAAACCGGGAATATTCATCAGTAGTATACCCAGTAATGCAATTCCTCTTAATGAATCGAGAATTGTAATGCGTTCGGATTGCGACACCGGGGCTGGCTGTAATGCTACGTTTTCGTTTTTTGAATTCATAATTGAATTATGGGCATTAAAATATAATTCTCATTAATCATTTTAATTCGCCGAAGTGCCTATTTCCTGCAGGCTTCCACTTTGTCCCTTAACAGCTGGAAAAATTTATTCCTGTCTTTTTCTCCGGTGGCACTGATTAGCGTTGCCCGGCTGGCAAGCATTTCAAAATTTTCAAATGCCTTTTTTGTAAAACGTTGGTCCGATGTATGCATATATTGCAACACATTATAAGTAACAAAAGTCAGCCTGAGATCATCCAGTTCAGTGTGAATGGTGTTGCTGCCAATCACTACTTCATTCAGGTACAATTCAAATGGTGCCCTATATCCAACGTCTGTAGAACCAGGCAGAAATTTATAACCTTTTTCAGCCTGTAATTGTAAGTGATCCAGCATCCTGATCAATGAATCCAAAACTGCAATCAAATCATCTTTAGTATTGAAAATTCCAGCATCTCTGTAAAATTCAATCTGGCTGATGGTGCTGTTAATACTTTCGTAGCTCCATAATTCTACCGAAGGGATTTCATTATATTCTCTGATTATTTTGATGCCCGTTTGATAACTCTCTAAACCGTCGCTGTCTGAGAGGCTGAATTTACGATGATGAAATCCAATCTGATTCAATATTGATTTTGCCCAAAAAAATGATTTGAATGCCGCTATCTCCTTAAAAGTATAAAAATGGAAGACTGGCGCGTCTTTACTGAGATACATCAGCTTTCGATTCTTAAATGAATTGAAAAATTTCATTTGCTGCAATAAATCTGACAGGTATTTATCAAATTGAAGGTGATCTATATTCAGTTCGGGTGACGAAAAGATTACTGAATCAGTTTTCAGCTGCAGTAATTGATCCAGCGAAATAGTATAGCGTTCACAAAGCAGTTTTAATTCGGTGACCGTTATCTCTTTTTCACCTCTGATCCTTCGGTATACACTATCGCTGCCAATATTGAGTACATCACTCAGTCCATCGACAAGTGAAACGCTCACCGGCAATTTCTTTTTGATAATTGTAAACAACTGCTGTTGAAGATCAAATGTGTCCATGATTTGCCGCTATTGAAAGAATGAATTGGATAATGGTTCACCAGGGCGGTTAATTCAAGGTGGTAAGGAAATGGGGTAAAGTCCCCAATTATTTTCCCATAGGTACAAAGATTTTACCGGTAACTATCAATCAGAATGAACCTTAAAATTTATAACTTTCTTACGAAGAGCGTTAAAAAATTTCTTTCTTTGCTTTTCTCCTGTGATACTTATCCGATCTGATTTTCTGATTACTTCCTGAATTCTCAATAACAGGTGGTCACAATAGTTTCGGTCTTTTGTTCCCAGGTAATTCATGATGCTGTGATTGATAAATGCGTAACAGTTATCATCAGCTTTCACTACAATATTATTTCCACCAATCATAAATTCATTGACATACAAAGTGAAGGTGCCTGATTGTGCATCGGGATCCTGAGTGTGCAAAAACTTCTTACCGATGTCAGCCTGCCGCTCTATATGATTGATAAGTTCAATCAGCTGCCCATAAATGACATCGAGATCTTCTTTCTCTTTAAACAGTTCCATTTCCCTGTAATAATCAATTTGCCTTAAAGTGAGTGTCAGCGATTCTGAAGACCATATCTCAGTACTGTTAATAGTTGTAAAAAGATTTGCAGCTTTATTGCCTTTCGTGTCAAACTTATTGATATGTTCCTTCAGGCTGAACTTTATTCTGCTGAAATCGGGGTCACCAAATACAGTATGCATCCAATAGAAATATTTGAACGCCAATAATTCAGGAAATTGATAAAAATAAAAAATGGCTATATCTCTTGTGTAAAATATTATTTCAGAAGTGGCAGCACTCCGCAGCTGAAGCATGTTGGAGATATGAAAATCCAGATGGTCATTGAAATTGTAATGCTCTTTTTCGATTGAATTATCCCTGAAAATATAGCTCGAGGCTTTTGAGTGCAGCAGTTTGTCAACAGATACCCTGAAGTGTCTGGATAATATTTGCAGTTCTTCAAACGAAATAGGTTTTTCTCCCCTGATACGCCGGTAAGCACTATCCTGGCTTAGCGTGAGTATTTCAGACACCTGGATCACTAATGATTCATGTGCGGGCAATTGCTGCCTGATAAGCTGAAAGAATTGCTGCTGGATTGAAATATTATCCATTATGAATAGCAAAAACTGCTGTTATCGCTGGTCATTTCCGCAGAATATACCGCTCAACTAAATATAAATGCATTTTTTGCAATTCCCAGAAACAATTTTCGCATATCCTGCCTCCTTCTGCATTTTTTAATGATAACGGTAATGCAGCTGCGTAAATACAGTTTGAGAAGCATTTTCGCAGAGATATTTTTGATATGCAATCAGTACTGATACCAACGCCCGGCGGGCAACCCATGCAGTTAATCCGGTCCTTCTGGTATAAACTCCGGTACACCTAATGAGAACTTCGAAAAAACGAACCAATAGAATATCCTATTAGATTTTCGGGCCCGATCATTTATCCTTTTATGTTCCTTTTTTCAACTTCCGTTTCAACCTGACTGGCAGTATTTGTATTACCGGGTAAACCCTCCCCATTTTCAATCACTTTAAATAAAACAAAGAATATGAAACAGTTATATGTATTTGCAATAGCCGTGTTATTTACATCTGCAGCAGCTTTGGCACAACAAAAAGCAAGGACTGGAGTTTATGCCGGCCCTGCTTTTTCTACACTATATTCCGCATCGCAGGGGTTGAGTAATAATACTAAATTGAAGACAGGCTGGAATGTCGGTATTTTATGGGACATTCCTTTAAACAGTAAATTGAGTTTACATACGGGGCTAAGATTCATACAAAAAGGTGGAATGGAAAAAATCGGAGACTATAAAACGACGGTAACTATAAATGACCTTGAAGTCCCGGTCAATCTTGTGTATTATACAAATGGCTTTAAGGGAAGCTTTTTTTTTGGTACAGGACTGACGATGGCAATGGCACTGTCCGGTAAGTATACAGAAAAAGACAACGGCGATAAGTTCTCGGAAAGTTTAGATTTTGGTATGGAAGAAGATGACGACTTAAAGAGTTTTGACTTTGGTGTAAATTTCATTGCAGGCTACGAATGGAAAAATGGGATACTGGCTGGGATAAATATTAATCATGGTTTTGCAAATTTGGCAAACCTGTCTGATGATATCACGCGTACGAAGTATATAGGATTAAAGTTAGGTTATATGTTGCGCAGAAGATAGTCTGGCCCTTTGCGTTAATCAAATATGCCATTTTTTTTCGCAAACGCAGCCCTGCCTTCAAAGTGAAGTAAGGCTGCGTTTTAATTTGTTTACACAATTGTTAAAGGCTAGATTTAGGATAAAAATGATGCGTTTTGCCATCTTATTTATATTTATTTCAGGATGCTGCTACCAGATTGCCTTTTCGCAACAGAAATATTTTGATGAAGTTCGTGAAAGCTGTATTGTATTTGTCCATTCACTTTCGGATCTTCAAAAAAAATCTGCTTTACTATCCTTTGGTGACACAGCAAGGGTGCAATGGAACAATCTTCCGGTAGGGATGAGAGCCAGGGCCGGTATCAGCATTGGTCAGATGAACGAAGATCAGCGTAAACTCTTTCACAGGATTTTATCCGTTTCACTAAGCTCCCAGGGTTATTTAAAAGCAACCAGTATTTTTCATTTGGATAATCTCCTGGATGAAATGTATGATTCATTTCTTTATACCAAATTGATAGATTCTTCCGTACATAAAATGGTCAAAGGGTTGAAATGGAGCCACCGCAATTTTTATCTGGCATTTTTCGGAAATCCAGGTGACAAACAATGGGGATTTAAAGTTGAAGGACATCATCTTTCATTGAATTTCAGTTTCGTAAATGGCACACTTTCGATCTCGCCATTATTTGTTGGAACAGATCCGGCAGAATATCCCATTCGGGAATATGCAGGGTGGCGCGTACTCGGGCAGGAAGAGGATCTGGGTTTAAAGCTCATCAATCAGTTAAATGCTTCGCAACAAAAAAAAGCTATCATAAGTGATAAAGTTCCAGGTGATATTTTTACAGCAGCTGAATCGGGGAAGAGGTTGCTGGATTACCAGGGAATTACAGTTGGCGAACTCAACGCAGAACAAAAGGAAATTGTAAAATACATTATAAGAGAATTTGTGTTTAATCTCGAATATGAGAAGGCTGTAATTGAATACAACAAAATACTGAAAGCCGGAATAGATAAAATTTACTTCGCATGGATCGGCGCAAAAGAGGAAAATAAGCTTCACTATTTTATGTTGAATGGGCCAACATTTTTAATTGAATTTGATAATAATGGATTTAACGGAAATGCCAATCACATACATGCTATATGGAGAGAGAAAGGCAATGAGTATGGTGAAGATGTATTGCGTAGACACTATCAGTCCGAGACACATTGATAATCGTTCCGGTAAATCAGATGAGTATACCTGAGTTAGAGGCTTAAAATTTTTTATATCACTATGAGTTATTTTTCAGATGCTGCCATCAGCATTGCGACGGCTTCAGATATCCCGGCAATATTAAATCTGCTTAACAGCGCATATCGTGGGGAAAGCTCCAAACAGGGATGGACAACCGAAGCCAATCTGATAGCAGGCGATGTGAGGACAGATGCAAATTCTCTTGCTGAATTAATGGCAACCGAAGGTGTTGTTTTCCTGAAATTTTTATCGGCCGACAATGTACTGACTGGCTGTGTAAATTTACAGCCGCGGGCAGATAAAATATATCTTGGAATGTTTAGTGTTTCACCGGTTCAACAGGGTGGGGGTATTGGTAAGCGCATATTAACTGCAGCAGAAGAGTATGCCAGAAGGCAGCATTGTTCAGCCATTTTTATGCACGTAATCACAGACAGGATTGAACTTATTCAATGGTATATCAGAAGAGGTTATGTGGATACCGGAAAAAGGATAGATTTTCATGAAGATGGCTTAACCGGAAAACACATGAAACCATTGCAATTTATGGTGCTTGAAAAAAAAATATGATGCTGCTACTGATTATCTTGTCCAGTTAAGCGCATTTACATTTTCTGCAATTTTTTTTCCTTCGGACTTTCCTACTTCGTTATCGGCTTCTGTATGAATGCCGCCGAGAAAACGGCTGTACGCGCATTCGTCAGCGGCTTGCTTAAAGCTGGTAAATGAGCGCGCCGGAAAACGTAAGCCCAAAAAAGCAATATCATCGTATCGCCTTTTTCCTTCGTACACTTCGTCGGTGAATGCAAACGAATCGCCATATAGTGCAGTGAGAGTGGTTGCAGACGCTGCACTTTGTGTTGAATGACCGGATGGGAAAGCGGGAAACGGCGGTTCTGGCCAAAATTGTATCCAATCAGGATCTATATATTTTTTAACGAAACTTGAAGGACGTTCATTAAAATACCTGTACTTGATTTTCCAGCAATGAATGAAAGCATCAGCCACCGCAATCCCTGTTCGGGCAAAAGTTTCTGCAGCTTTCATAAGTTTTGCATCCGATTTTTTTACAGCAATGGATGCAAGATGGTAAGAGTGCCCGCCAGGAGCAAAGCCTTCAGTAGGATCATCTACCCACCATGCAGCGATTTCCATTTCTTCCTGAGTTAGTATTTTATTTTTATCATAAACTGCTTTATACATTTTATAGTAATCAGAATTCGGATCTTTTGAAAACGGCATTATGGAAGGAATTGCAAGATTTTGGTTAGCGTAAATAAAAGTTCTGTTTTTACCCCAGTGAGGATGGAGTGGATACGGACTACTGATTTGTCCACGTGAGGGAGGTATCCAATATGACTCGCCGGACGGAAAAGAGAATGACGGGTCAAAATTTCTAATATATCCAGCGTGACCGCCATCTTTTTTTGACCATTCGAAAATGGTTTCAGCTAACATTTTGCCATACAAG
>JANPJC010000285.1:0-5953 GCA_031425315.1 Chitinophagales bacterium | reverse complement strand
TGTTCTGCTTTGAACGGACCGGCCTGGCTGATGCCAAGATATTCGGCTTGTTCATTGGTCAGCTCTTCGAGTTCAACACCGATTTTTTTGAGATGTAAACGTGCAACTTTTTCATCAAGATGTTTTGGCAACACGTAAACTTTGTTCTCGTATTTATCGTGGTTCTTCCACAATTCTATCTGAGCCAGTGTTTGGTTAGAGAATGAATTACTCATTACAAAACTTGGGTGACCTGTTGCGCAACCCAGATTTACCAAACGTCCTTCTGCGAGGAGGATGATTTCTTTTCCATCGATATCATAGATATCTACCTGAGGTTTGATGGTATCTTTTGTATGACCATAGCTATTGTTTAACCAGGCTACATCAATTTCAATATCAAAGTGACCGATATTACAAACGATGGCTTTGTCTTTCATTGAACGGAAATGTTTTTCCGTGATCAGGTCGCGGCATCCGGAAGCAGTAACAACGATGTCGGCTTCTTTAACTGCATCAACCATCTTTTTTACTTCGTAACCATCCATCGCGGCCTGCAGTGCGCAGATAGGATCGATTTCTGTTACGATTACACGGCAACCTGCACCAGATAATGAAGCAGCTGAACCTTTACCGACATCACCATAACCACCAACCACAGCAACTTTACCTGCCAGCATCACATCAGTAGCGCGACGGATAGAATCTACCAATGATTCTTTACAGCCGTATTTATTGTCAAATTTGGATTTGGTAACAGAGTCATTTACGTTGATAGCAGGCATTGGCAATGTGCCTTTCGCCACGCGCTCATACAAACGATGTACACCTGTAGTTGTTTCTTCAGAGATACCTTTTACGTGCTGTACAAGTTCAGGGTATTTATCGAGTACAATGTTTGTCAAATCACCACCATCATCAAGGATCATACTCAAAGGACGGTCGGGGCCGCCAAAGAATAATGTCTGTTCGATACACCAGTCAGCTTCTTCTGCTGTTTGTCCTTTCCAGGCATATACTCCGATACCAGCTGCTGCAATTGCGGCTGCGGCATGGTCCTGGGTAGAGAAGATATTACATGAGCTCCATTTTACTTCGGCTCCCAAAGCAACCAGTGTTTCAATTAACACAGCAGTTTGTATGGTCATATGAAGACAACCTGCAACACGTGCACCTTTCAATGGCTGCGAAGGGCCATATTCAGCACGGATTGACATCAAACCCGGCATTTCTGCCTCAGCCAGGCGAATTTCTTTACGTCCCCATTCAGCAAGACTCATATCTTTTACTTTATAGGGAAGGCTGAAGTCAATGTGGGAATTGGTAATAGTGGACATATTTTACTGAATTTTTTGCAAAATTAACCCCTTCGGCAAAGATTACATAATTTTTGTTTGAGGCTTGTTCAGGCTGCTTTTGCGGGGAAATGTTAAACGAAAGTCATATTATTTTTGACGTTGGCACTGTCATGTCATTTACCGAGCGGCAAAATCATGATATAGTCTTCCACCCAAAAGCTATTTCCAATACTTTCATTAATCTCTTTATCAATAACAAAACCCAGCTTCCGGTAAAATGATACGGTAGGATTGTTTCGGTTGACATTGAGTTCCAGATATTCTGCCCCGGCGGCAATGGCTTCTGCTGCTGTATGTTCAACCAGCATTTTACCCAGTCCTTTACCATGCTGATTGAGCGCGAGGTAAAGTTTATGAAGACGGAATATGTTTTTTTGTTCCTCGCTTTTTTCACTGAAGGAAGCAAATCCGAGTGTTATACCGTTTTCTTCAATTAAAATAAAACGGTGGTTTCTTTTTGAAACCTGTTCGACAAGCGATTCGACAGCATACGCTTTGTCAAGCATATATTCAATTTGCGCCGCTGAAATAATATCTTTATAGACAACGGGCCAGATCGTATATGCGAGCGACCTGATAGTAGGGAGGTCGTCCAATGTGGCAATCCTGATAGCAATCATACATCAACGGGTGGATTATGCATTTCGCGGGAAAGTTCCATATGCTCCCTGATGGCTTTACGCGATAATCGCAGGGCGACAATCAGGGATAACAAGGCGCCGCCAATCAGGAAAATATCGGAGATATGTTCCTTCACATAAGAACTGTCTTTTAAAAAGAGAAAAAAGTCAAAACTGCCATGAAACAAAATGGCCAGGAAAAGGCCCCGCATCAGGTAAGGAAAGGGATGGCCTTTATGAAATTTTGCAGTGCCCATATGATAGCCCATCAGAACACCGAAACAGGCATGTGCAGGTACGGAAATAAACATCCTCACAATCGCAGTATGATAGCCATACTGCATTACGTAAGCTATGTTTTCAATAGTGGCGAAACCCATACTTACCATTACGCCGTATACAATGCCATCAAAAGGTTCGTCGAATTCGGGCTGGCGGTATGCATAGTATCTCACCATCATATACTTGCACCATTCTTCAGTAAGGGCTACAATTACAAAAGCCTTGATAGCAATTGACAGTATACCTGTTGGCAACAGCAAATTTTCCACTGGCAATAAAAGGTATTGCAAAAGTATTGCTGGTAATGCGCTAAGTACGCCCAACAGGAAACTAATAAAAATATGCCTGCGCGGTTCACGGTTATATTCGTCCTTGAAAAAGATGTATAAACTGATCGCAATACCGGGGGCAATGGCCAGGGCGAACAAAACCATTCAAAACTATTTGCGGAAAGATAATGAAGAAATCTTCCGGGAAAAAATCGGTCGCTTTCGCCGGCAAACATTGCAACACAATTGTGCTGGCGAAACTGTCATTTGCCGAACATCTCTTTACAAAATTCCTTATTACATTTAACCATCATAAAATCTTTATGGCTAAACCCTTCCTTTTTTCTTTATTGACTTCTGTTTTGATCACTGCGGCGCTAATAAGTTCATTTCACGCTACTGCTCAGCGATTTGGCGGAAATCCACCTTCATTAAAATGGCGGCAGATTGATACTGATACCGTAAAAGTAATATTTCCGAAAGGACTTGAAAAAGAAGCAGAGAGGGTGGTTACGATGTCGCATTTATTAAATCGAAAAACCGGATCTACGATTGGCGGAGACCATCGGAAAATAAATGTTGTATTGCAGAAAAATACGGTTGTTTCAAATGGGTATGTAGGCCTGGCACCCTGGAGAAGTGAATATTATATGACGCCTTTGCAAAACAGTTTACAATTGGGCAGTCTTCCCTGGGTTGATAATCTCGTTATCCACGAAAACCGGCATGTACAACAATTTATGAATTTCAGGAAAGGATTATCAAAATTTGCATACATCGTTGCCGGCGAAGAGGGGCAGGCGGTGGCCAACAGTGCTGCTGTGCCGGATTGGTTTTTTGAGGGAGATGCAGTTTTCCAGGAAACAATGGTGAGCGGACAGGGAAGGGGAAGACTGCCTGATTTTTTCAATGGATACCGTTCCTTACAGCTGGCCGGCAAACGGTATTCTTTTATGAAACTTCGGAACGGCTCTCTCAAAGATTATGTGCCCGATCATTATCAATTTGGCTATCCGCTGATTACTTATGGCCGCAACAAATATGGTGAAGATTTCTGGAAGAATGTTACACAGGATGCTGTAAGGTATAAGCCGTTGTTTTATCCTTTCCAGGGAGCGGTAAAGAAACATGCAGGGATTACCTACAAAGAATTCGTAAAAAAAGCATTTGATTATTTTGAGGAGCAGGTACCACAAGGCGACTCCGGGTCATCTGTTGTTGAACTAACGGCATTAAATACACGATATGTGACGGATTATTTATTTCCCAACCTGATCGGCAGTGATTCTTTGCTGGTGTTAAAAAGAACATTCAGGCATTTGCCCGCATGGTATATCATTACAGGAGGAAAAGAAAAACGTATTGCAGTAAAGGATATCGACAGCGACGAATATTATTCATATAAAAACGGCTGGATAGTTTATACATCCTATCGCACTGATCCGCGCTGGTCGTGGATGGATTATTCCGGAATTTTTTTATTAAATATTTATAACAAACAGCGTATCAGGCTAACAACAAAATCAAAATATTTTTCACCTGATATTTCTGCCGATGCACAAAAGATTGTGGCGGTGGAAGTGAAACCCGGAGAAGTTCCGTCGCTTCACCTGATTAATGCAGTGTCAGGGGAAGTAATCAATAAACTTCCCAATCCGAATCAATACCTGTACACCTATCCGGTTTTCAGCAAAAACGAAACCCATGTTTTTTCAGCTGTCAGAAATGCAAAAGGAGAAATGGCTTTAATCTCTATTAATATTTCCAATGGTGAGGAAAGAATTATCATTCCGTTCAGTTTTCATGTAATCGCTTTTCCAAAAGTCAGGGGCGATAAAGTATTGTTCACTGCATCGCATAACCGAAAATCTGAAATATGGATATGGGATGAAGCTACTCAAACGCTGAATAATGCGGTAAGCAGGATAACAGGAAGTTACCAGGCAGAACTGGATGAAGAAAAACAGGAATTGATTTATTCATTTTTTACTGCAGAAGGCCTGCAGCTGTTGAAAGAAACAGTTCAATCAACTGCACCCATTAATCCTCAAACATGGGCACAGGAGAAAAATGAAGTATTTGCTGAAGATGTATTACAAAATGCCGAACTCTCACAGTCGCTGAGTACTCCCCAAATATCATACACGGATAAAAAATATAAGGCAGGATTTAAATTATTTAATGTACACAGCTGGCGGCCTTATTACGAACAGCCCGATTGGTCGTTTACAGTGTACAGTGAAAATATTTTAAACACCCTTCGCTCCGATCTGTATTACAACTATAATGAAAATGAAGGTTTTCAAAAATTGGGATATAACATGAATTTCGCCGCACTGTATCCCTGGATTACCGGTGGCGTTTCATATACTTTTGACAGGAAATTCAGTGACACCGCGCGTTCTTTCAGATGGAATGAATTTAATGCCAATGCAGGTTTGCGTTTGCCATTAAACTTCAGCAGTGGCAGGTATTTCAAATACCTCACCCTCGCTACAAGTTTCAATACACAACAGTTATATTTTACAGAACAATCGAAACCGCGACCAGCCAACAGCGGATTTAATTACATGTTGGGCTCATTAAACTGGACCATACAAAGTCAGCAGGCGAGGCAACATATCTTTCCACGGTTTGCGCATACTTTAACGCTGCAAAACAGGTTTTCAATAGATGAAACCGAAGCAAGACAATTTTTTGCTTCAACGGCATTATACCTGCCGGGTTTTTTGCGCACGCATAATCTGGTGTTAACAGGTGCATACCAGGCAAGGGATACGCTTAATAATTATCGCTTCACCAATAGTTTTCCATTTTCACGGGGATATCCTGCGCTTGATGTCGACCGCATGTGGAAGTATGGCGCAAACTATCATGTCCCTTTGATTTATCCTGATTTTGGAGTTGCACAGATTGTTTATTTCCAGCGTATCCGCGCAAATCTTTTTTACGATGTTACCTATATCAAAAGCCTTCGCGGCGGCGATCCGATTGATTTGCGTTCAACAGGGGTAGAAATTTTCTTTGATACCAAATGGTGGAATCAACAGGCAGTCACCTTTGGATTCAGGTATAGCCGTTTGCTGGATAATGATAAATTCATCAGGCCGCCGGGAGCCAATCAATGGGAGTTTATTATGCCGGTGGATCTTATCCGGCGCTAATATTACTCAGGAACTAATTGATCAAAATGAGGTGATCAAAACAACACCTTATACTTCACATCAGGAGCCATCATTTTTTTGCCGTTCTTATTACGAACGATTACTTTATTAATGAGCAGTTCGTCATTGAGCTGTACATTATCCTTAATACTTTCTGCCCAATCGGTGGAGAGTTTTTGAGTATCATAAAAATCCTGTGATCGAAGATCGCGGACAGATTTTTTTTCTTCAGATCCTTCTTCAGCAAAAGTACTCATGAACATATAATTCACTGTAAAACT
>JANPJC010000284.1:0-15751 GCA_031425315.1 Chitinophagales bacterium | reverse complement strand
GCGCCTGCACTTATTCGTACTTTTCTCTTTTCTTCTTCCTTCAAATTTAAAGAAGGATTTTCGGTAGCCACGGCGCCCGGTTCATATTTGACAGCATATCCTTTCATACAGATTCGAAAAGATAATACGAAATCATCCAGTATTAATGATTCTTCAAGCGGATCATATAAACTTTTGCGGACCGACAACAACTCACCCGCAGCTCCGGCTACACTGTGAAGGCGGGAATCCAGCCGCTTTAATACAGATTCGTATTTCCAGTATGCCGATTCACCCTCTCCTTCGCCCCCCTCTATGGATCTTACCTTTTTTTCTCCAGATACTCCTCCGACTTTGGAGTCCGTATATAACAAGACCATTTTTAGCAGGCATTCCCTGTTTACAGTAGTATTAGCATCACTGAATACCAGTATATCAACATCGCCGCTGTTGTCAACCGCCCGATTCATAGCGGCTGCTTTTCCCTTTCTGACCTCTCCGTTAAGCAAAACAACATTTCGAAAGGTTTTGACTATAGCAGCCGTATCATCATCAGAGCCATCTGCGACAACTATCACTCTCATTAATTCTGAAGGATATTGAAGCTCAAACGTATTTCGGATTTTTTCGGCAATTACATGCTGTTCATTAAACGCAGGAATAATAAATGCAACTGATGGTAAAGAATGATCTGTAATTGAAGCTTCTTTCTTTGTGCTGAAGAGAGTGCGCAGCTTTAAATAAATCCATATCAGCATACCATATCCGACATATGTATAGAAAATAAGAAAAAGCAGCAACCAATATAATATTGAAATGGCAGTGATTGTCATTATTAATTAATATGTACACTAAAATAACCGCTCTTTCTGAAAATATTCTTTAGCCTGCAAAGTACGAACGGGCACGGTTAAATATAATCATTCAAAATGCTGCTGTATCCAATACCACTTAACATCCACTTTATTCTTTTCTGGTGTGGGCACTAAATTTTAATTTTAATCGCCTGCGAGATCAAAACAGGCTTAATAAGGCAAATAATGGAAGAATTAAGGCCTATGGCAAATTACGCACCGTTGCCTGAAAGAATGCGTCCACGGATACTGGATGAACTGGCGGGTCAGGAGCATTTAACAGGCCCCGGAAGTATCCTGAGAAAGGCCCTGGAAAGCGGCGTTATTCCATCAATGATTTTATGGGGGCCTCCGGGTACGGGCAAAACAACCCTTGCGCAAATTATTGCAGAGACGTCAAAACGTCCATTTTACACCCTAAGTGCGATCAGTTCAGGCGTAAAAGAGGTGCGACAGATTATTGACGAAGCTAAGTCGAAGCCAGGCGCTATTGTTTTTATTGATGAAATTCATCGTTTTAATAAAAGCCAACAGGATGCTTTATTGGGGGCGGTAGAAAAGGGAATAATTGTTCTGATCGGCGCTACAACTGAAAACCCATCATTCGAAGTGAATAGTGCCCTGCTCTCAAGATGCCAGGTGTATGTACTGAGAGGGTTGGATGAGAAAGGGCTGATCAAGCTGGTGAACCATGCTGTTTCGGTCGATACAGTTTTGAAACTGAAAAATGTGGCTGTTAAAGAATATGAGGCCCTTTTAAGGTTTTCAGGCGGCGATGCGCGAAAACTATTGAATCTCCTGGAAATCTCCATCCAGTCAGCTGTTGGAGACGAAGTGGTTATTACCAATGAAATGGTAATGGACAACCTGCAGCAGAAAATGGCCATATATGATAAATCGGGAGAACAGCATTACGATATCATTTCCGCATTTATAAAGTCAATCAGGGGAAGCGATCCCAATGGAGCTGTATATTGGCTTGCAAGAATGATTGAAGGCGGGGAAGACATAAAATTTGTAGCACGGAGGATGATTATTCTTGCCAGTGAGGATATTGGCAATGCAAACCCAACGGCGCTTGTTTTGGCCAATGCCTGCTTTGAGGCAGTAAATAAAATTGGGTATCCTGAAGGGAGAATTATTTTATCTCAATGCGCCGTTTACCTGGCCACCTCACCGAAAAGCAATGCCAGTTATGTTGCCATTGAAAATGCCCTCGCCGCGGTAAGATCGTCCGGAGATCTTCCTGTTCCCCTGCATATCAGGAATGCACCCACCCAGCTGATGAAAAACCTGGGATATAGCAAAGACTACCAGTATTCACACGACTACGACAAAAACTTCTCCGCACAGGAGTACCTCCCTGATGAATTGAGGGGGACGGCTTTTTTTAACCCAGGTAAAAATGCCCGTGAAGAAGAGATAAGGAAATTTTTAAAAGAACGCTGGAAAGAAAAATATGAATATTGAGAAAGTACAAAGTTCGAAGTTCCATGTGAGAAGTGAGAAGTGGGAGGCAGGAAGTTTACGGGTAAAAAATTATAACGTAAAACTTAATACATAAAACTCTTATAACGTTATAGCATACATGATTTTTAGAAAACTATTATAACACACTTTTTCAGAATTTACTTTTTTATGGAATTGAACTGGATTTGTAAATCATTTTCTGAATTGAGCAATAATGAATTGTATGATATACTCCGACTCAGAAGTGAAGTATTTGTAGTGGAGCAGAACTGTGTTTTTTTGGATATGGATGAAAAAGACAAAAAATCATGGCACTTATTTGGTAGTAATGAAAAAGAAATTGCTGCATACGTCAGGCTGTTACCGCCAGGACTCTCATACGCTGAAATGTCGATTGGGCGCGTAGTTACGTCACCCAGGGCAAGAAAAAGCGGTGCAGGCAGAACACTGATGTTGAATGCGATTGCAAAATGCATAGAATTATTTGGTACTCAGCCGATAAGAATTGGCGCACAGTTATATCTTAAAAAATTCTATCATTCATTAGGCTTTGAACCAAGCGGTGATATCTATTTAGAAGATGGAATAGAACATATAGAAATGTTGATGCACACGTAATTATACAAACTGTTATAGTTATAATACGTGTTGATCAATCGCCTTATTTTTTAATACCGGATGAAATATTTAAAGCGTTGACAGCGTTATTTCTCTGTCCAAACTTTTGAAAATCCAAATCCGGTATCATGAAAAAAAGTGTACGTTCCTATTTCTGGAAGCTAGTACTGTGTACCCTAACTGTTTCTTTTTCTGCGTTATACATTAATGCTCAAACCAAGTTTGAAGCAGGTATCAGCTTAGGCCCTTCCAACTTTCTGGGTGATCTCGGAGGCAGATTAGGAAAAGGTCAAACATTTATAAAGGATAACAACTTCCAGCTGACGAGAATTATGCCTGGCATTTTTGTTTCGGTCGCACCAAATGAGATAATCAATTTCCGATTGATGTTTAATTTTGGCAAGCTGGAAGGCGCAGACAGCATCATTAAAGGTAAAGGTGGATGGGAAGAAGCGCGCCGCGCAAGAAACCAGCACTTCAAGTCTTCTCTGCTCGAATTGTATGTTGGCGCTGAATTTTATCCTACAGCAATTTTTGAAAGCGACCCTTCAGATCTTTACCGCAAACTCAGGCCTTATGGTTTGATTGGTGTTGGTCTTTTTCACTTCAATCCCAAAGGACAGTACGTAACGCCTAACGGAAGAAGAGAATGGGTTGAATTGCAACCACTTCGTACAGAAGGTCAGGGCATGGCAAATCATCCTGACAGGCAAGAATACAGCCTCACACAAATGAATGTTCCTTATGGTATAGGTGTGAAATATTTCTTCAATGAAAAATTCAACCTGAGCCTTGAAATTGTTAACAGGTTAACATTCACTGATTACATTGATGATGTAAGTACTAAATATATTGATGCACAGGATTTCTATGATTACTTCGGCGCAGGTTCTGCCACTGCAGATATCGCACGCCAGATGGCAAACAAATCAGCTTTTGCAAATGGAGGTAACTACAGACCAAGCTATGGCCCTGGAAGTAAGAGAGGAAATCCAAATCAAAACGATTCATATTATTCAACCACTTTAAAATTCGGTATTCGTCTTGGAGCAGATCCAAATTCAGGTTTCCTGAGAGGAACACGTTGCCCTGTGGTTAGATTCTAATAGAACTTAAGATATCGGTCATAAAAAAAGCATGCAATAGCATGCCTTTTTTTGAAAATAGCCTAACGTATTTTTTGTGATCCGTTCCCGTATGAAAGCAAATGTATTGGTAAGTTGATTGACACCTGAAATAACCAATGCGATCAGTGCATGACATGAAATAAAAAACTTTATAATCACCGCATTACACATTCCTGTGAAAAACCAGCCGTGCAAAAGTTTTTTATTTCATGATCCTGCCGAAGGTGCAAGTTCATAATAACATTTCAGCAGCTTCCTTCCAGCTATTAATCCGCGTGTAATCAGTAATATCATAATTATGAGGTGTGCTGTACAGGTATTTCTTTCCCGGAAAATGTACAAGATTTCGAACATGGTCATCAATCATGTGATCCCCATTTATCATTCTTTTATCTCCACACAATACCACCTGCCTCCAGCTTATAAAAGGAAAATGGTCACCCAGCCAATCCATCTTCTCTTTCAATGAATTTGGAAATTCTGTTGCGGCAGATACTATAAACAATTCATATTTTTTATTGATCTCTCTCAGTACATCAACACTATCTTCCATTACAGGGAGATGTCTGAAAAAACCGGGGCCGTGCAACCTTTCTTTTACTTCTTCATGATAATCTTCCGGAAAACCTGCGAGCCAGGAACCCACTTTCATTTTTTGAAAATCAACACTCAAAGCATATTTATTTTCAAACCATGTAATCATATCGCCCATTGGATCGGCGATGACCTCGTCCATATCGATGATCATTCTTTCCATTCAAAAAATTATTTTAATTCCTGTTTCAAATATTTTGCAGTATGGCTTTCCTTCACTTTTATCAGGTCTTCAGGCAACCCCTGGAATAATAACTGACCTCCTCCGTCTCCCCCTTCCGGGCCAAGGTCAAGAATATAGTCAGCCACTTTAATCACATCCATATTATGTTCAATCACCAACACTGTATTTCCCCTGTCAACCAATTTATACAACACATCCAACAGATGACTGATATCCTGGAAATGCAAACCTGTAGTAGGTTCGTCGAGAATGTAAAATGTTTTACCGGTGTCCCGTTTTGACAATTCAGTGGCCAGCTTTACACGCTGCGCCTCTCCCCCGCTTAATGTTACCGCCGATTGCCCTATAGTGATATATCCGAGACCAACCTCCTGCAATACTTTTATCTTTCTGTACAGATAATGTACATTGGTAAAAAACTCAACCGCTTCGTCAACAGTCATATCAAGAATATCGCTGATAGATTTTCCTTTATACCTTATTTCCAGTGTTTCCCGGTTATATCGTTTTCCATTACATTTTTCACATGGCACATATACATCCGGAAGAAAATTCATCTCAATCACTCTCATTCCACCGCCTTCACAAATTTCACAACGGCCTGTCTTCACATTAAAAGAAAATCGACCGGCATTATAACCCCTGATTTTTGCTTCAGGTACAGCAGCAAACAAAGTCCTGATCTCTGTAAAAAAACCACAGTAGGTAGCAGGGTTACTTCTTGGTGTCCGACCTATCGGCGACTGATCAATTTCAATTACTTTATCAATATGCTCCAGGCCTTTGATCTTTTTATAAGGCATCGGATTCACTCTTGAGCCGTAGCTATGATGACTCAGTATCGGATAAAGCGTTTCATTGATCAATGTTGATTTACCACTTCCGCTTACCCCTGTTACAAGAATCAAACATCCCAGCGGCAGCGATATGTTCACTCCTTTTAGATTATTTCCTGTTGCTCCTGATAACTCCAATTTTTTTCCATTTCCCTTGCGCCTTTCAGCAGGTATGGCAATCTTCTTTACTCCATTAAGATACATTGCAGTTTCAGAGCCATCTTTTAAAACCTGCTGCGGGGTGCCCTGTGAAACAATCTCACCTCCATGCTTACCTGCTTTTGGCCCTATATCAATAAGATGGTCGGCTGCAAGCATAATATCCTTATCGTGTTCCACCACAATCACACTGTTGCCAACATTTCGTAAATTTTTCAGTGCATCGATCAGTCGCTGATTATCGCGCTGATGTAATCCGATAGAAGGTTCATCAAGGATATAAGTAATACCCTGCAATTGCGATCCGATTTGTGTTGCCAGCCTTATGCGTTGAGATTCTCCACCGCTGAGTGTTCGTGTTCCCCTGTTCAGTGTGAGGTAGGTGAGTCCTACATTCAGCAAAAACTGTAAACGCTCCCTGATCTCTTTCAAAACATCTTTAGCAATGGCTTTCTGTTTTTCTGAAAAGAATTTTTCTATTCCGGCAAACCACTCCTGTAGTTTGTCAAGATTCATTTCACCCAGTTCGGCAATATTTTTTTCGTTCACCTTAAACCATAAACTTTCTTTTTTCAAACGTGCACCCTCACAAACCGGACAAACTTTTAACACCATGTATTTTTCGGCCCACTCACGTACAGCATCACTCGAAGAGCCGGCAAACCATCTTACAATCATGTTAACAACACCTTCGTAGTCGGCACTTTGGTAAACGCCATTCTGCTCAAAAGAAATACTGTCTTCCACCCTACCCTCTTCTGATCCATAAAGCAATACATTCATTGCTTTTTCAGAAAGATTTTTTACAGGTGTTTTCAAGCTGATTTTATATTTCTTAGCCACCTGTTCCACCTGTCTGAAAGAATGTGCATCACGTGCTTCACCCAATGGCGCAATACCACCGTCTGCTATAGACTTTTCGGGATCAGGAATCACCAGTTCAAGATTTACCTGGTACACCTGGCCAAGGCCTTTACATTCAGGACAGGCGCCGTATGGAGAATTAAATGAGAAAGTATTGGGAGAGGGTTCTTCGTATGAAATACCCGTTTCTTCGCACATGAGCTGCTTACTATAACCAACAACTTTAGCTTCGTCATTTACTAAAATGAACATAAGATCTTTACCTGTTTGTAAAGATTTTTGAACACTCTGACCCAATCTTACTTTCATATCAGGCGTAACCGGCAACCTGTCAATCACTACTTCAATATCATGAATCTTATACCTGTCGACCTGCATCTTTGGTACAAGGTCTTTCACTTCGCCATCTACTCTCACCCTTAAAAATCCTTTCTTCCTCACTTCCTCAAACAGCTCACGGTAATGCCCCTTGCGTCCCCTGATTAATGGCGCCAATAAAGTTATCTTTTTGCCCTTACATTTTTTGTAGATGTCAGCAACAATTTCCTCTTCGCTAAACTTCACCATTTTTTTCCCGGTATTGTAGGAATATGCATCGCCTGCTCTTGCAAAAAGCAAACGCAGAAAATCATACACTTCTGTAATAGTACCTACTGTTGAACGGGGATTCTTGTTGGTGGTTTTTTGTTCAATTGAAATTACCGGGGAAAGCCCAGTAATTTTGTCAACGTCGGGTCGCTCCATGTCACCGATAAACTGACGGGCATAAGATCCAAAGGTTTCCATATACCTTCGCTGCCCTTCAGCATAAATTGTATCAAAGGCAAGTGATGATTTTCCACTGCCGCTGATACCGGTGATAACTACAAGCTTATTTTTGGGAATCGTTATATCAAGGTCTTTCAAATTGTGCACCCTCGCACCAAACACTTCAATGACTTCCTGCATTGTTATCCTTTCTGCTTTTATTGATCGCTTTAGAAAGGGTAAATTTACTAAACAAAGGACTTATATATTTCGTCGATTTTGCTGCCTACAGAATTTAGCTGAAACTTTTCATTTACCACCCGAACGGCATTTCGGCTCAGCTGTTCCCTAAGTGGGAAATCGCTGATCATCAATTCCAACTGATGGCTCATCTCTTCGATATTGCCGGGAGGGAATACCAAAATTCCATTTTTGTCGCCCAAAGCATCCATAATTCCTCCAACAGGAGTGGTTAAAACCGGTATGCCATAAGACATGGCATCAATAACTGCCATCGGAAAGCCCTCGGCATAACTTGGCAGACAAAATACTGAGGCCTTTTGAAAGATTTCTTCTTTTTGGGCACCACTGATCCAGCCGGTAAATTCCACTTTAGATTCAATCCCTAAAGATCTTGCAAGTTGTCTTCCTTTCTCCACGTCGCCATTCCCTGCAATGACCAGTTTCCAGTCGGGGAATTTTTTAACTACCTGTGCAAAAGATCGTATCAGGTCCACGAAGCCTTTCCGGGGAATTAAAGTTCCGGCAAAAAGAATATACCGGGAACGGTTGGCTTCATCGTAAACAATCCGGCCGCTTGTATAACCGCTTGGATTGTACACGAGGGTCAATGAAGCATCTTTGACCCTGTCGCGTATCATTTTCTCCCATGACTCTGAAATGGCTATCACCTTATCAGCCCGCTTGAAAACATAAGCATAAGCAGGTGCAAGCCACCCACCAATTGTTTCTTCGGGCGATGCAGCATGAAAATGGATAATGATTTTGCGTCCCGCCCAGTAAGCCGGAAAAAAGTAAAAACATTTTCGGATAAAGGAAGCCGGATGACTCAGATGGATATGTACAATTTTGTATTGGGGCAGATACCATAACAATTTAAAGAAAGCAGAAATAAAATAATACAGGCTGAGCCATCTGCTTTTATCAGAATGTGTGGGAATCCATTTGCATTGCCAATCTTTCCAGAATTCAGCTTTTGCGTGAGCATTTACAACTGCGACGATACCTCCCCTTGAAAACTTGCTGGTTGCAAGTACAAGTACCTTTACTTTTTGCATTAAAATTAATTTATAGGGTATACAGTCTTTCGGGATATAGTATAGTCAATCAGGCAAGAAAATCCAATAAAATCAAGACCCTAAACTAAATAACTGATTGATTCTTAAAGAGGAGGTAACAGAGTGATGGCTTCCCAAGGAGAGATTTACAACACAATATTAGTCTTTTTATCATCCGGAATGCGAAAAAGGGGTAAAGAATTTTAAAAAAGATCTCTTAAAATGCAAGAAAAATGCTAATACCCTGAGCCCTGAACAAATTTTGGAAATCTCATTGGCATCAATTTATCTTTGCTTCAGTTCTTTAACAGATCTTATCGAGAAAGGCAGAGGGTTATGGCCCTGTGAAGCCTTGACAACCTGTCTCGCCTTAGGCGGGATAAGGTGCCAATTCCATCTCGCCTAATGCGAGACAGATAAGCCAGATGTTCAGCTTTTTATATTTCATATATCGGCGGCTCTTCTGACTTAGAGGGGCTTTTTTTATGCCTGTAACCTACATTTCTTCAGGGATCCTGTTTTCAGAATATTTCATGTGTTTAACTATTCGTCAATATTCAAATTCAGGACATGGTATTTGCTAAAATAAATTTTCGGTCAGAAATAGAATTGATAAAAGTCTACTATATTCGTAGGATTTTATCTCATTTCACTCATCAGCGCAATACTTTGAACAACTCCCAGGGACGGCAGAAAGCTTTACGATGTCGGGTATAATCTGTCACCTCCCCATGTGCTTCTGTATCTGAAGTCGAAAACTGCATTCTATTTCTTTTTTTGTTTCATTTATCATCAAAAAAATTTACTATGAGTAATTATCGTTTTGAAACACTTCAATTGCATGCCGGACAAGAAATTGATCCTACAACCAAATCCAGAGCCGTTCCGATTTATCAAACCACTTCGTATGGCTTTAATAATGCAGAGCATGCTGCCAACTTATTTGGACTTCGTGAATTCGGGAATATCTATACCCGTATTATGAATCCCACCACGGATGTTTTTGAAAAAAGAATTGCGGCGTTGGAGGGAGGAGTGGCGGCACTGGCTACGGCTTCGGGCCAGGCAGCGCAATTTCTCGCATTGAATAACATTCTTCAGGCAGGCGACAATTTTATTACCACCACTTACTTATACGGTGGCACTTATAATCAATTTAAAGTTGCTTTTAAAAGATTGGGCGTTGAAGCAAGATTTGCCAATGGCGATGATGTTGAAAGTTTTGTTCCGCTGATTGACAAAAACACAAAAGCCATCTACCTTGAAACAATAGGTAATCCAAGACTGAATATTCCTGATTTTGCAAAATTCGTAGCACTGGCGAAGGAGTATGATTTACCATTAATTGTTGATAATACATTCGGAGCAGGTGGTTACCTTGCGCGTCCCATCGAGCATGGAGCCAATATCGTAGTGAGTTCTGCCACCAAGTGGATTGGCGGTCATGGAACGAGTATCGGAGGTATTATCGTTGATGGTGGAAACTACAACTGGGGCAATGGCAAATTTCCTCAGTTTACTGAACCTTCTGAAGGTTATCATGGTCTTGAATTCTGGAAAATTTTCGGTGAGGGTAATCCGTTAGGTCTGCCAAATATCGCCTTCATCATTCGTGCACGCGTGGAAGGTCTTCGTGACTTTGGTTCTTCTATGAGTCCATTCAATTCCTTCTTATTGCTCCAGGGGGTTGAAACACTTTCATTGCGGGTTGAACGTCATGCTCAAAATGCATTGGCACTTGCACAATGGCTGGAAGCGCATCCGCAAGTTGAATATGTTTGGTACCCTGGCTTAACCAGCAGCCCTTATCATGAATTGGCTAAAAAATATCTTACCAATGGATTTGGGGGCGTATTACAATTTGGTATCAAGGGTGATAAAGAAAAGGCAGCAGCATTTATTAACGAACTGAAGCTGGCCTCACATCTTGCTAATGTGGGAGATGCAAAAACACTTGTGATTAATCCTGCCACTACAACACATGAGCAGCTCTCTGCTGAGGAGCAGGAAGCATCCGGCGTACTACCAAACATGGTAAGGGTAAGCGTAGGCATAGAACATATAGAAGATATCAAATCAGACTTTGAACAGGCATTTCAAAAAGTAGGTGAACCGAGGTATGCACTTAACTGAAGATGAATCAACGGCTCAAAACCGTATTTTTTATTGTGATCAATCATTTACAATGGAGTCGGGAAAAACAATTCCCGGCTTCCATCTTTCTTATACCACTATTGGAAAACTGAATGAAGAAAAAAACAATGTCATCTGGATTTTTCATGCACTGACTGCCAATAGTAATCCTGCGGAGTGGTGGCCGGGTATGGTGGGCAGTGGAAAATTATTCGACCCGGAAAAACATTTTATTATTTGCGTAAATATGCCGGGCAGTTGTTATGGTAGTATTAGTCCGCTCGATATCAATCCCACTTCTGGCGAACCCTGGTTTCATGAATTTCAGTTTTTCACTACGCGGGATATGGTAAAAACTTACCAGTATTTAAAAAATTCGTTAGGGATTAAAAGTGTAAAGTTGGGCATTGGGGGATCAATGGGCGGACAACAGTTACTGGAATTTGCGATTGAAGAACCAACTCTTTTCGAGTACATTATTCCGATTGCAACAAATGCAAGTCATTCGCCATGGGGAAGAGCATTTAACGCTGCACAACGGATTGCAATTGAAGCAGATCAAAGCTGGAAAGAGAAAAGCCCTGATGCAGGAATCAATGGCATGAAAGCAGCGAGGTCGATTGCTTTGATCAGTTACAGGCATTATACTTCTTATGAAGTAACGCAGCAGGATGATGATGAACAGCTTGAGATGTACAAAAGTGAATCATATCAAAAATACCAGGGCGAAAAACTAGCCAAAAGATTTAATGCGTTTAGTTACTATGTATTAAGCAAGGGAATGGACGCTCACAATGTTGGTCGCGGAAGAAACAATATTAAAGATGTGCTGAAAACCATCAGGGCTAAAACATTAGTGATTGGCATTGAAACTGATATTCTTTTTCCGGTTAATGAGCAGAAATTTCTTGCTCAGGAAATTCCCGGTGCACGATTATCTGTGATCAGCTCAGCATTCGGTCATGATGGCTTTCTTTTAGAATATGATAAAATAAACAAGGTGATTACAGATTTCACCGGA
The DNA here is from genome assembly GCA_031425315.1 of Chitinophagales bacterium. Taxonomy (GTDB): domain Bacteria; phylum Bacteroidota; class Bacteroidia; order Chitinophagales; family Chitinophagaceae; genus Pollutibacter. The sequence goes on along the minus strand of JANPJC010000284.1, from coordinate 3,867 downwards.
ACATTATAAAGCAGAACAAAGGAGATATGGAAACACATAAACAACTTACGATCGGATTATTTGGCTTTGGAGTGGTGGGAGAAGGCCTGTACAAGGTATTGCAGCAAACGCCGGACCTCAAAGCGACTATCCGCAAGGTTTGTATAAAAGATGCCGCAAAAAAAAGAGAAGCACCCGCTTCTTTATTCACAACAGATAAATGGGAACTGCTGAATGATCCTGAAATCAATGTAATTGTTGAAGTGATCAACGAAACTGAACCTGCATTTGAAATTGTTACAAATGCCTTGCGCAATGGCAAAGACGTGGTGAGCGCGAGTAAGAAAATGCTGGCAGAAAACTTTCCTGCGTTACTTGCTCTGCAAAAAGAAACCGGTCAGTCATTATTATACGAAGCTGCAGCGTGTGCTTCAATTCCTGTAATACGTAATCTTGAAGAGTACTATGACAATGATCTGCTGCATTCTATCCGAGCGATTGTAAACGGCTCAACCAATTACATCCTCACCAAAATGTTTGAAGAAGATCTTGGATATAAACAAGCGCTATTGCAGGCACAACAGCTGGGATTTGCAGAGTCAGATCCAACACTGGATGTGGAGGGAATCGATGCGGTGAACAAGATGGCATTATTACTTACTCATGCATATGGTATTATTGAACATCCTGATAATATTGTTTTTACTGGTATTCAAAATATTCAAGGGTTTGATGCTGCAGTGGCGAGAGAAAAAAAATATTCTATCAAACTTGTTGCACAGGCTAAGAAACTTGCCAATGGAAAAGTAGCAGGATTTGTTATTCCTCAGTTTGTAAAACATGATGGCCACCTTGCATTTGTAAAAAACGAATACAATGGTGTAGTGCTTGAAAGCGGATTTGCTGATAAACAATTTTTTTATGGGAAAGGCGCCGGCAGTTTCCCTACAGCCTCTGCAGTGTTAAGTGATATTTCTGCTTTACGTTATCAATATCGTTACGAGTACAAAAAAAGATTCCACCATAAACCACTTGAACTCACCAACGATTTCTACGTAAGAGCTTATATCAGTTTTGATGATTGGTCTTATATTCCAAGAGAACAATTTGTATCGATTGAAGAATGGCATGCAGATGCGGATCGAAAATATCTGTCCGGCATATTACCTTTTTCAGAATTAAAAGAGAAAAAATGGTGGAAAGAAAACAATACCAGTTTGATTTTATACCCTGATGCCATTATTGAAGATATGGAGCTGAGAAAAATTAAGAAGTTAAGTTTGGAACTGGCAGGAATCTTTTGAAGTGGGAAGTGGGAAGTGCGAAGTGGGAAGTATAACAGCCAATACAAATGAAGTATGAAGTATGAAGTATGAAGTATAAAGTACAACAGCCAATACGACTATAATTGGCTGTTCCTCTGTGGCCTTTGTCTCTTTGTGGCCCTTTGTGTCCAAAAACTTACGAAATGCGAAGTGCGAAATGGGAAGTGAGCAGCCAATACAAATGAAGTACGAAGTACGGAGTGCGAAGTTGGAAGTTATAAGGGAACAACCGCTGTGATGAATATTTTCTCGCCGATTATCATTTCTCCTTATACACCTCATCAAGCTGCCCCTGCAGATATTGCAGAGCCAATGGAGCTTCTTCTTCAATCTTAGTCCATCCGCACTCCATTGTGACTACCCCTTTAAACCCAATCTCTTTTAGTGCCCTGAAGTAAGGTTTAAAATCTTCTCCGTTTTTTCCCGGGTATGCACGATCCTTATTCTCAGCAATATGACAGTGTACAATATATTTACCTGCAGCCACTATCGAAGAAGGCGGATCTTTTTCGCGTAACATGTGATATATGTCAGCAGTCAATTTAAAATTGGGATGATTGATGGCATTGGCGATTTCAAGACTTTCAGTTAGGTTATTGACAAAATTACACTCACCGCGATTAAGATTTTCCATTGCAATTAACATGTCGTACCTCGCTGCCACTGCCGACATTTTTCTAACAATATCAATGAATTGCAATTTGGCTTTTTCCTTGTCATAACCTTCTGCAAGATTGCGTGATCCACCGCTACCCAGCACAATGATTTTAAGGCCGGCGGCTTTACTTCTTTTCATTACAGTATCTACATATCCCAATACAGCAGCTTCATTTATATCATCTCCCACTAACCTAAGAACACCCGGCAGAAACACATTCGCCGCGACCACTTTTACTTTTGAAGATTTGAAAAGTTTAAGTCGTTCAGCAAATGCAGAATCACTTACATTCCTTGGTGAAAAACTTCTGCTCACTCCTTCTTCCATATATCGATACCCTGAGGTAAAGAACATTTCACTTTTCGCTACATCACCAATAATGCCAATTTTCGCTTTCTTTTTTTGCGCAAGTAAATTCAGGCTCAGAAATACGCATAAGAGTATATGGAGTAAAATCTTCATCAGGTAATTATTCATTTTTCTTATCAATCAATATTTAAATGGTTTGCCACCTGCCATCACCTCCTGATTTTTTTCATCAAAAACAACCTTTTCGCCCGTGCGCACAGCCGCATTCGTCATGATGCTGGCGATAGCATGTGTATAACCAGCAGTTATCGGGGCATTTGGTTGCTTGCGGCTTCGCACACACTCCATCCAGTTACGCATGTGTGCCGATGTCAAAGAATCGCCGCCGGTATTTGCGGATGTCACAACTTTTTCTGCACTGGCCTTCAATGACATTTCAGGCAAAAGATTTTCCTGCATCTGCATAGCAGACGCATGATTTTTCCGCAATCCTCCGGTGGGTGTAACCATATTAGTATTGAGATTCAGTTCGCCACCGTTAGAATAATAAATTTCCGCCGGATCATCATCGCCATTATGCATTCTTGCGCGGAATGTTACCTGGAATCCTTTGGAGGCGTCATTTAATGGACCATAATCAAATACTGCAGTTAAAGTATCCCAGTTTTTTCTACCGTCTTTCCATTTGTAAATACCCCCATTTGCAACTACGCTTCGGGGATGATCCAACTCAGTAAACCAATGCACGGTGTCGATCTGGTGACACATCCACTGTCCGGGTAAACCTGAAGAATATGGCCAGAATAATCTGAATTCCAAATATTTTCTTGGATCAAAAGCTTCGAAGGGCCTGTTGATCAAAAAACGTTTCCAGTCAGTATCCTCTTCTTTCAATTTCGCCACATCGGCCAACCGGCGCCATCTTGCAGGCTGGTTTACATTCCAGGTAAGTTCAACCATGGTGATATCACCGAATTTTCCTGCTTTGATAAATTCATCTGCGGCTTTATAGTTTTCTCCACTTCTGCGCTGAGAGCCTATCTGAACTATTTTACCCGACTCCTTTACCGCTTTTAGAGCAGCCCGGTTATCTTCCATCGTTTCTGCAAAAGGTTTTTCGACATAGGCATCTTTGCCAGCTTTAACCGCTTCAATACAATGCATAGCATGTTGAAAATCGGCAGTGCTTACTATAACAGCATCGAGATTCTTCAAATTATACAATACCTCATTATTGGCGCATGCAGTGATATCGTGGCCAAACTTTTCTTTCAAGGCTATTGCTGCAGTTTCCCGCCGTAGTTTCCAGATATCTGAAACGGCGATTATATCGAAATTCAATTCTTTATAGTGATTCTGAAAACAAGGTAGTAGTGAACCCCTGAAACGATCAGAATAACCAACAACGCCTACACCTATACGGTCATTGGCCCCCAGGATTCTTGCATATGATTTTGCAGAAAATCCCATCGCACCGATATAGGTAGCAGTTACTGCTTTTGTTGCCTGGCCTAAAAATTTTCTTCTCGATGACATGATCTTTATTTAAGAGTGAATTTGTGAATGGGTCAATGGGTGAATGTACAGCCCGTGAAT
>JANPJC010000283.1:0-74107 GCA_031425315.1 Chitinophagales bacterium | reverse complement strand
ATGCCTATACACAGGTGATGTTAAAAGCTGACTCAAACCTATACAAAAAAAGAGGAAAATTTTTTAAAAATCCTGCAATTAATATTGGCGGACATTTGTACAGTCTTGACGATATTGAGCACGGCATATTGAGAAGATCTGCAGTGAAATGGAGTGGGGGATATTTTAAGAAGCTACTTAAAAGTAAAAGGGAAAAAGCAGAACGGGTGGCACGAACTGATTATCGGATTCATTTTGCATTAAATTGCGGGGCAAAAAGTTGCCCTCCTATTGCATTTTATGAACCTGAAAATATAAACAGGCAACTGGGTTTGGCCGAAAGGGCATACCTCAGCGCAGAAGTGATATATGATAGTACCGCAAATATCCTGTATCTCCCCGCCATTATGAGCTGGTTCAGGAATGATTTTGGGGGTAAGAAAAAAATGGTAAGCTTAATAAAAAAATTAGGCATCATCAAAGCAGATGCGAATCCTGTTGTGCGGTTTAAAGAATATGACTGGACTTTATACCTTAACCATTATCAATAATTTTATGTCAAATCATTATTACAATGCCGAAGATCTCGGCAAATTCGGGAGTATAACAGAATTTCAAAAAGCGATGGGTGATAAATTTTTTGAATGGTATGGTAAAGTTTTCGAAGAAGGGGACCTTACCGCCAGGGAAAAATCATTAATCGCTTTGGCAGTGGCTCACACAGTTCAATGTCCGTATTGTATTGATGCATATAGTAATGATGCATTTGAAAAAGGCTGGAGCAAGGAACAAATGATGGAGGCTGTACATGTTGCAGCTGCTATCCGTGGAGGTTCTTCATTGGTACATGGTGTACAGATGATGAATAAGGTGAAAGAAATTGCAATGTAAAATGTCGTAATGAAATCTTCAAAAGCGAAGGGAAATAAATTAGCAGAAAGTACTGAACAACTAGAAGTGCTGGAGCATGGTATTCACGGTAACGGTCAAACGATTCCGGCATTTGATGAAATGTTGATGAAACATGGACGGTTCCCGCTCACCCCGGTTAGTACATCCATACTGCAAATCAATATGGGTAAGATGTGTAACCAGGTTTGCCGCCATTGTCATGTTGATGCAGGGCCCGACAGGAAAGAAATTACGCGCAGAGAGGTGATGGGATTTTGTATTGAAAGTTTGAAAAAAAATCCTGGTCTTACCACCGTAGACCTTACAGGTGGTGCACCTGAAATGAATCCTGATTTCCGTTGGTTTGTTGAACAGGTGTTTTCGCTTAACCGGCACATTATTGTAAGGTGTAATCTTACTATAATAGTGGCCAATAAAAAGTACAATGATTTGCCGGAATTTTTTAAACAACATAATGTGGAAGTCGTATCGTCGCTTCCATTCTATACAAAAGCGCGTACAGACAGTCAGCGGGGAACTGGTGTTTTTGAAGAAAGTATAAAGGCTTTGAAAATGTTGAATGAGGTGGGATATGGTAAAGAAGGTTCGGGATTGGTACTAAAATTGGTTTATAATCCAGCCGGTGCGTTTTTACCTGCAGCGCAACTATTGTTGGAAAATGAATTTAAACATTCTTTGAAAAAAGATTTTGATATTGAATTCAATCAACTGCTTACTATAACCAACATGCCGGTGAGCAGGTACCTCGAGTATTTGCTCGAAAGCGGCAATTATGAAAAATATATGCAGAAATTGTTAGATGCATTTAATCCGGCAGCCATACAAGGGTTGATGTGCCGGAACACTCTATCGGTGGGGTGGGATGGCTATTTATATGATTGTGATTTTAACCAGATGCTTGAGTTAAAAGTAGACAGCACTGTAGATCATATCTCAGATTATAATCCTGAAAAATTGTTGAGCCGGAATATTGTTGTGAATCAGCATTGCTACGGATGTACAGCGGGTGCGGGTTCTGGATGCGGTGGAGCTATAATTGAGTAAATGAAGAAAGCCCTCATCATATTTGTAAGAAATGCTGAATTAGGTAAAGTGAAAACCCGAATAGGCTCGGTGGTGGGAGATGGTGCAGCGTTAGCCATCTATCAACTTCTGCTTAATCATACAATGCAGATCACAGCTGATCTCCAGCTTGAACGATTTGTTTATTATGCTGACAAAGCTGAAGATGAAGATTTATTTGATAGCAATATTTTTATTAAGCGTATTCAAGCTGACGGTGATCTGGGAGATAAAATGGAATCAGCTTTCACAGATTTATTTCAAAACGGATTTCAACAAGTTTGTATTATCGGGAGTGACTGTATGGAATTACAATCCAATTTGATTGAGTCAGCATTCAATCAGTTAGAGTGTAACGATGTTGTGATCGGACCAGCAGTGGATGGCGGTTATTATTTACTGGGAATGAGAAATCAGCTCAGGCCGTTGTTTACAAATATCAGCTGGAGTAGCGGTGAAGTTTTAGATCAGACAATTAAGCTGATTAAAGCGCAGCAATTGAGTTATTTTTTATTGCCCGTTTTGCGTGATGTGGATACTATTGATGATTTGCCTGAACAATGGAAGACCACATTAGGATTGTTAATGTAAAGTATTACTTCAGTAAACGCCTGTACAATGCGTTTATCTCTGCATTGGGTTTCCCTTGCTTAAACATACTGAAGGCTTTATAGTTAGCATATTGTACACTAAGCCAACTGTTGTTAATATATTTTCTGGCAGAAACGGAAACCGTTCCATTAAGTATGATGTATTTTCCCAGCACCCTCGCTTTCAATCCAAAATAATATTCTTCCATGATAACTAAAGACGTATCAAACCCGCCGGCAAGATAATAAAGGTTTTTTTCGACAAACAGACTCTGATCGCCGCCCATACAGATCAGCCAGTCAAATCTGGTGAACCACTGATTGATTTTCAAAAGCAGATTGTGAGATCGGAATGCAGTTTTATACCTGCCAATCGTATAACCATTTCCGATAGCAGAACATATATCCGCTACGAATGTGGTGGGCGGCAGACTGTCGGCATGAATAAAGTAAAAAACATCGCCTTTTGCGATTGTAGTTGCAAAATGCATCTGACCCGCCCGCCCTTTCAGTGGAGAAGTACAAACTTTAGCGCCTGATTCTTCTGCAAGTAATACGGTATTATCAGTGCTGCCACCATCCGTAACAATAATTTCAATTTCATTATGGGCGGCAGTTGCATTCAGGAACCGCACCAGCTTCCCGATATGCATTTCCTCATTAAATGTAGGTATGATAACACTGATCAACATGGTATAGCTGCTAAAATATGTACGAATAAATTCATCTTTGCGAAAAATATTTGAAAATTATTTTGCGTTTTAAAGATATATCGTAATATTGCGATAGATATGGGTGCGACAAAAACCGAGATATTCACGGAAAAGCAAAACAGGCTTGCTGCCATGATGAAGGCACTTGGGCATCCTGCGCGGATCGCCATTGTGCAACAGTTGCTTCAAACACGTACCTGTATTTGCGGCGACCTGGTTGAAGAACTTGGTCTTGCCCAGGCAACAATCAGTCAGCACCTGAAAGAATTGAAAAATGTGGGGTTGATAAAAGGCACTATTGACGGGACGAGTGTTTGTTATTGTATTGATGAAAAAGTGTGGAATCAGTACAGAACAATTTTGAACAGCTTTTTTGTAGTGTACACAGAAAAGAATGGATGCTGTTGATTTTTTTTGATCTGATCTATCGTAATATTACAATCATCATAAATAGCACAGTTATGCAAACAGCGTTGGAGCTTAAATCGATCGTTAAACAGAAATATAGTGAAATAGCTTTACAGGACAAAACAACCAATCAGTCGTCGTGTTGCGGTGCCGGTGGATGCAGCACTGAAGTGTATAACATCATGACAGATGATTATTCACAGATGGAAGGATATAATCCAGATGCAGACCTTGGCTTGGGCTGCGGACTACCGACTCAGTTCGCAAAAATAGAAGCTGGTAATACTGTTATAGATCTTGGTTCCGGAGCCGGAAATGATTGTTTTATCGCGAGGAAAGAAGCTGGTGAAAATGGCCAGGTGATAGGTATTGATTTTACACCTGAAATGATTGCACTGGCGAGAAAAAATGCAGTGGCAGCAGGATTTACAAATGTGGAATTCAGGCGGGGTGATATTGAAAATATGCCGGTGTCGTCAAACAGTGCCGATGTGGTGGTGAGTAATTGTGTGTTGAATCTTGTACCTGATAAAGATGGTGTATTCAAAGAAATTTTCAGGGTATTAAAACCTGGTGGGCATTTCAGTATTTCAGATATTGTACTGGCAGGTGATTTGCCGGATGCCTTACGTCACGATGCAGAAATGTACGCCGGCTGTGTATCTGGTGCTATTCAAAAAGAGGATTATCTCTCATTGATCACAAAAAACGGTTTCTCGGAATTGACTATTCAAAAACAGAAGCCTATTGTGATTCCTGACGATATTTTAGCGCAATATCTATCAGCTGAAGAGATAGAGAACTTTAAAAAAGGCAAAACCGGAATTTTCAGTGTGACTGTATATGCAGAGAAGCCATTCGTTGTAAAAACAAGTTGCTGCGGTCCTGATTGTTGCTGATGGTGGCCAGCCAAATGAATGTGATTAAATATATCCATTACATCAAATAATTTAATGATGACGCGGAAAAAGCTTTCGTTTTTAGACAGATACCTTACCGGCTGGATTTTACTAGCGATGATTGCAGGAGTGGCAGCAGGTTATTTTATACCAGAGATACCTGAAAGGATTGGCTCAATGAGTGAAGGATCAACTAATATACCATTAGCGATTGGATTAATACTGATGATGTATCCACCATTGGCAAAAGTGAAATACGAAAAGATTTTCGAGGTTTTCAGAAATGTAAAAATGCTTCAGTTGGCGCTTTCGCTCAACTGGGTGATCGGCCCCGTGTTAATGTTCCTTTTGGGAGTGATATTTCTTCGCGATTATCCGGAATACTTTGCAGGACTGATGTTGATCGGAATAGCAAGATGTATTGCCATGGTGATGGTGTGGAATGAATTGGCTGACGGCAACAGGGAATATGCTGCAGGACTGGTTGCTGTCAACAGTTTGTTCCAAGTGCTTTTATATGCGGTATATGCCTGGATATTTATTACAGTGTTACCTCCATATTTCGGCATCAGGGCAATGGAAATTAATATTTCAATATTGCAGGTGGCCAGGTCCGTACTGCTTTACCTGGGAGTACCATTTGCGGCTGGAATGTTAACGCGATTAGTAATGATTAAACTGAAAGGTGAGGCCTGGTATTACCAAAATTTTATTCCTTTTATTTCACCGATTACATTGCTTGCATTACTGTTCACGATAATTGTCATGTTTAGTTTAAAGGGAAATCTGATTATAATCATTCCATTGGATGTGGTTAGGATCGCTATCCCGCTGGTGATTTATTTTGTGGTGATGTTTGTGCTCAGTTTTATGATGGGCAAAAAAATCGGTGCAGACTATCCTGAAAATACTTCACTTGCTTTTACATCTGCCGGAAATAATTTTGAACTTGCTATTGCCATTGCCATCGGGGTATACGGAATTAACAGCGGTCAGGCTTTTGCGGGTGTAATTGGACCGTTGGTGGAAGTACCTGCATTGATCGCTTTAGTAAATCTTGCTTTTTATTTCAGAAGAAAATATTATATAAAGAAAGTCATCTAAAATTGTTTTATGCGAATTGCATTATTTAGTGATATACATGCTAATCTTCCCGCACTGGAAAGTTTTTTCGGGAGTGTTGAAGAACAAAAACCAGATATGATTTATTGCCTCGGCGACCTTGTAGGATATAATATCTGGCCAAATGAAGTAATTGAACTGATCCGCGCAAAAGGAATTCCATGTATTGCCGGCAATTATGATTTCGGTATTGGACGTGCCAGTGATGAATGCGGATGTGCATATAAAACGGATGAAGAGAAAGCAATGGGACAGGTGTCAATTTCTTATACCAATTCTATAATGAAAGAAGGCAATAGAAAATATCTCCGAAGTTTACCTGCTCACATACGGCTTGAATTTCAGTTAAATGATGACAAGATGAATCTGCTGCTTGTGCATGGTAGTCCCCGTAAAATCAACGAATATCTGTTTGAAGACAGGGAAGATAAAAGTTTGATCAGGATGATGAAAGATGTCAACGCACATATCATGTGTTTTGGTCACACACACAAGCCTTACCATAAGATTATGACTTCGCAGAATGAAAATACTTTACACTTTTTGCACGCCATCAATATTGGTTCAATAGGAAAACCTAAAGATAAAGATCCACGTGGGGGTTATGTTATGCTTCACATCAACGAACAGAGTAGTATTGTAGAAATTGAAAGCGTTAAAGTTGAATTTATCAGGTTCGAATACGACGTGGAAAAGGCAGCGCAGGCAGTAGAAGGAAGTCCGCTCCCAAACGGCTACGCTGTAATGCTTCGGAGTGGTTTTTAGCTGCTAAGACCTATCAGGTTTTCACCTCGGCCGAAAAACCTAACTTTGCAACAGAAACGATTAATAACTTAATAATTTATATCATGTCTAAAATACTCTGCCTCTCCTTAGCATTGGCTTTTACGTTCGTTATTCAGGCCCAATCTGTAAAAACAGTGGATGTAAAAGCTTTTGACAGTGGATTGAAAAAAGAGAATGCCCAACTTCTTGATGTACGCACACCCGATGAATATAAAGACGGGCATTTAAAAGGATCTACATTGGCAGACTGGAATGACCAAGAGGCATTTTTAAAAAATGTGAAAGTATTGGACAAATCGAAACCGGTGTATGTTTACTGCCTTGCTGGCGTCAGGAGTTTAAAGGCAGCAGATTGGCTGACGAAAAATGGATATACACAGGTGTATTCTTTGGATGGGGGCATTAAGGCATGGAAAGAAGAGGGAAAGCCGGTTGTAAAAGATTGACATTGTTAACTATTGTGAATCCAATAAATATTACTTGAATTTTCTCATTGCTTTTTTGTTCAGTTTTGCAGGATCCTGCACGCCGGGAACAATCAATCTTTCTGCCGTTCAATTGGGGCTGGAAAAAAAGACACATCTTGTTTGGCAATTAGCCCTGGCGGCTGCGGTGATGGAATATTTTTATTCTTGGCTGGCCGTAACATTTGAAAAGTGGATTACTTCAAATCCATTGGTGGTGGAAAATTTTGAGCTGGTCGCGGCGATCGTTATGACCACTTTAGGAGTTCTAAGCCTGCTTGCAGTATCTAAGCCCACAAACATCACACAACGGTTTAATAACAGTACATTTTTGCGGGGGTTTATACTGGGGGTATTAAATCCATTGTCAATGCCTTACTGGATTGGTATTACCGCATACTTAAAAAGTATGCATTGGATTCAGCTGGATGCGCCACTGCAACTGCATAGTTACCTGGCCGGCGTTTCTGTCGGCGTATTTACTTTACTGATACTGGTTTCGCAGATTGCTAAAAAAGTGGTTTCCTATCTCGAACATCGCAAAACACAGTTGATGAAATTTCCTGGCATATTAATGATAGGGCTGGGCATTCTGGCTTTCATACGTTATCTCACCTGATTTTTTATGAGACAGGTTTTTGGCGGAAACCATATCTGATTGCTTTATACACTTCAAACCAGATGACGCTGATTGTTGCTGTAGCGGCACATATTATGAAATCGTTGAGTGATATTGCCGTGAGTTGAAATAGATTTCTGATGGCAGGTACCAACAGTAACAATACCAGGAACAACGCAGATAAAAGTAAAAGAGGTAAAGCGAGATTGTTTTTATACTTAATTGTTCTGATAATGGTGTGCGTGAAACTTCTGTCAGTAAATGTTAACCATACATTTGAAATAATCAGCGTTGTAAATACAACAGTCCTCACCAATTCAATTTCTGCTCCGCGGTTCATAAAAAAATAATAAACACTCAGTACGCCGGCGGTAATAACCAGACCCTGTGCAACACTGATCATTAATTCATTCATCGAGAAAAGATTGGTTTTTCGGGTGCGGCTTGTACTTTCCAATGAATTTGATTCTGATGGTTCCCGTTCGAAAAATATTGAGCAGGTTGGACCCATAATCAACTCCAGAAAAATCACGTGTATTGGAGTGAAAATATTGGGAAATTTCCAGTTGAGTACCAGCGGCAATGAGGCAACGAGAATGATGGGGATATGTATCGATATTATATAGCGAATGGCCTTTAACAGGTTCGCGTAAATTTTTCTTCCTTCAATCACAGCATCAGTGATGCGTAAAAGATTGTCGTCCGTGATAATCAGATCGGCGGCTGCCTTTGCTGTTTCTGTACCTTTTTTGCCTAATGTGATACCCACGTCGGCAATCTTTAAGGCCGGTCCGTCATTTACACCATCACCGGTCATTGCTACAATTTCACCGGATGCTTTCAGCGTTTCAATCACCTTCACTTTCGCTTCCGGAAACATTCTTGCAAACACTGTTGTTTTTTTTACCTGTTCGATTAAAACTTCGGGAGTGGCTTTCATTACTTCATCTCCCGTCATTGTATTGGTAAAGGGCATTCCGGTTTCCTCTGCAATTTTTTTAGCGGTTACAATATAATCACCCGTGAGCATTTTCAAATCAATTCCTGCTGCTGTAAGTGAGCTGAGAACACTCCGGATATTTTTCTTCGGTGGATCATAGAGCGCCACGAGACCTAAAAATTGCCAGTCAAAATCTTCCTGGTTCGGCGGGAAGTTATTTAGTGCGGCTTCCGCTTTTGCCACGCCTAATACGCGGTATCCTTCAGCAGCCATCTGTGATGCATGACCCAGTATTTTTTTTGATTCATCATCGTTAAGTTTGGACACAGCAATAATTTTTTCTGCAGCTCCTTTTGCGGTAACGATGGCCTTTTCTTTATCCCTATAAACATGAGTCATCATCGGGGGCTTTCCTCCCAGCGGATATTCATGTATCATAGCTGTGCGTTTCGGGTGATTTCCAGAATAAGCCATTGTACAGGCCCGTTCAATGGCAATCTCCATCGGATCGAATGGATTTGTTTCACTGGCCAGCAGTGCATACCAGAGAACGGATTGCAGCTGTTCCGCATTTTCCTTTACTGATGGAATAACTGTTGCAGAAGCACCGTCATACACCAGTTTCACATCCATATTGTTTTCTGTCAGCGTACCGGTTTTATCCAGACAAAGCACACTCACCGATCCAATATTTTCAATAACCTGTGGCTGCCTTGAGATAATACCCAGCCGGCTCATTTTGTATGCGCCAAGCGCCATGAAAGATGAAAATGCCACCGGTATTTCTTCAGGGATCGCCGACATCGCGAGTGTAAGTGCAAATAGCAAACTGGCAACCAATTGATGTTGTTCGAAATAATTAACTGCAAATACCAAAATAAATCCGATCAGTCCGAACAGCGTTAGCTTACGAACAAACTTTGACATTTGCACCTGCAGTAAAGTTTTCGATGAAGCCTGGCTGGTCATGGCTTTTCCAATCTTTCCCAGTTCAGTATTATTGCCGGTGAGTTCTACGCGGGCTATACATTTCCCGCTGTTAATGGTGGTGCCCTGAAAGAGTTTATTATGGCCAGGAGTTGTATCCTTGTCGACCGGCACTGATTCACCGGTGATGATCGATTCATTTACACTGAGGTCATTCGATTGTACTATAATAGCATCAGCCGGAATCTGTTCTCCTTCTTCAATCAAGATGATATCACCGGGAACGAGCTCTTCTGTTGACAGGTATTTTTCTTTACCATCTCTGATCAGTTTGACGCCGGGTGCCGTATACATCTTCAGGTTTTCAAGTGCTTTCGAACTTCGTACTTCCTGAAAAATTGAAATGGCAGTAACGATACTGATAGCAACGAGCATCATTATCCCTTCGGCCGTACTACCCAATATAAAGTAGAGCAGACAGGCGGCGGCGAGCAGGATAAACATCGGTTCTGTGACGACATCTTTTAGAATCAGCAGAAACCGGTTCTGCTGGTGACCGCTTAACGTGTTTTTGCCATGTAATTGTTGTGCTGTAGTTGCTTCTTCACTGGTAAGGCCTGAAATACTGACAGGAGAAAGATTTTTCAAACCACCATTCATTGGAATTTAATTTTACTTGCTGATTTCGCAAGTGAATTTTACTGAAAGATTTTCTCAGCGACCGCTTCTGATGTATTCATAGATTTTTTCGACATCCGTTTTCTTACAAAGTTCAGTACCCGAATTCATAGTTGCTGCAGTTCCACAAGCTACGCCATATATTACTGCGGTTTCAATATCATATCCCTGTTGCAGATGTAAAACTATGCCAGCTACCATGCTGTCGCCAGCACCAACAGTACTTTTTGATTTCACCCTTGGGGGAACTATATGTTTTTCCTTATCCTTAGTAACCAGCAACGCGCCACCGCTGCCTAATGAAGTAACCACTACTTCGCACATTCCCTTATAAATAATTTCCCGTGCGGCGTCATCAATTTCATCCAGTTCAATGCTTTCCTTACCAACCAATGCGCTCAATTCCGCCAGATTAGGTTTTAGCATAAACACGCCCTGGCTGGCGGCCTTCTGTAATGCAATACCGGAAGTGTCCACTACAAGCTTCGCATTTTTTCGTACAGCGATTTTCGCTATATCAGCAAATATTTCAGGTGGAACTCCCGGAGGCAAGCTCCCGCTCGCTACGATAAATCCATTGTCAGCCACTCTTTCGGTAACTTCCAGAATTTGCTTCCATTCACTTTCTTCGAGCGGTGTACCGGGCATTCCGAACCGATATTGCATGTGGGTGGACTCGTCTGATACGATAATATTTTCACGGGTCTCCGCTTTTGCTTCAATCACTTCACAATTGATCGATTCGCTCCGCATCAATTGATTGAAGTATTGTCCACTATAACCTCCTGCAGGATATATTGCAATAGCGTCGCCACCCAATTTTTTAATTGCACGCGCAACATTAATTCCGCCGCCACCAGGTTCCATTTTTGGATCTGCACATTTTAATTTTTTTTCCGGTACCAGTGCAGGTATCGAAGTGCTTTTATCTATGACAGGACTAAATGTGATGGTTATAATTTTTGACATAATTTTTTTTTCGGCTGCGCCAGGTGTCAGACACCTCGAAGCTTGTTGTATGATCAATCCCTGCGAAGGTGTCTGACACCTAACGCAAAAACGAAGTTTACCATTTTTGTAATAGCTTCCAAGGTTTATTCCTCATAAATGGAAAGTATTTTTCCGGTACTTTTTGTTACACGGAGAAACAGCCGGAGTTTATATACAGGGGATTCACGGAGACAGCCTGAGAGTTTGATATAAATCAAGGATCGGCTTTTTCCTACTTTCTACCAACTTCAGAATTGGCTGCTAACGTAAAACGAACAACTTAGAACGTAAAACTGTATTGGCTTTTGGCCACAGAGATAAGCGGAGGTTTTGAGTTAAACGGAGACTCGCTGTATTGGCTGTTCTCTACTGTCTACTGTCTACCGTCTGTTCTTCAATAAATCCCTCGTTTCCTCGAGCAGTTCCAATTGCGTATTCTGAATTTCAAAAAGCGTTTGCATTTGTTCCTGCATCAGCAGGTTAATTTTTCCATTCAGATTGCGTACTTCAATTTCTGCTTTCAAATTCACCAGGTAATCATTGACCGCTCTTTGCCTGTCTTTAGCTTCTTTGCGATTCTGGCTCATCATTATTATTGGTGCCTGTAATGCTGCAATTGTCGATAATAATAAATTGAGTAAAATAAAGGGGTAAGGATCGAAAGGTTTGGTCAGCAGATAAACATTTAATCCGATCCAAAAAAGCATTATTCCCACAAAGGTTAAAATGAATTTCCAACTGCCTCCAAAACTGGCAACGGCATCTGACAATCTGCCGCCAAATGATGGGTTACTTTCCTCAAATTCATACAGTTTTTCTGAAATGAGTTTTTCATCCTGGATAGCGGCCAGCACGAGGTCATTTAATTTTTTGAGCTGTTCGTTTTTTGTGTTGAGCAGTTCCTGAAAATTCGGTTTTTCGATTGCCATATTAATTGCTTCACTTACAAATGATATATGATTTCAGAAAAGCAGATTTTCGAGTTTGTCGGTATTGGTAATCCTGATTTTACCTTCTTTTATGTCAATTAATTTCTCGGATTTGAAATCACTTAATGTACGGATGAGTGATTCTGTAGCTGTGCCGATATAATGTGCGATGTCTTCGCGCGAAATTTCAATTGGATTAATTGTTTCAGCTGTATTGAATTTTTTATGAATATCAACTAACGCTTTGGCTACTCTTTTGCGCAGTGAGCTGTAAGCGAGGTTAACCAGCCGCTCTTCTTTATCTTTGATATTTTGTGTGATAATATGAATAAATCTTGCGGCAACATTTATATCGCCATACACCATGTTTAAAAAGTCATCGCGGGGGATGAGCAATATTTCAGCATCTTCCAGAATATTTACATTATCATCATAATTAGCATTCTCTATCAGTGCCGTATAACCGACAAAATCACCTTCACTTAAAATGTCAGTGATATACTCTTTTCCATCGGCGTGCACCTTAAATCCTTTTACTTTTCCTTTTACCATATAATACAGGAATCGTGGTCTTTTTCCTTCCTGGTACAGCGTTTGTTTTTTCTGAAAGTGCTCTATATTATATTGATCGGCAAGTTGACCGATTAATCCTGAGCCTTTAACATCTTTCAAAAATTCGCTGATACCCTGCGGCGACATCACATATTTCTTATCCAGCACTGCTGATTTTTTCATCCGGATTTCAATTGCATTCAGCAATTCAATATCTTCAAAAGGTTTGGTGATATAGTCATCTGCACCCATTTCCATTCCTTTTCTGAAATCTGATCTTTCAATTTTGGCGGTAAGAAAAATAAAAGGAATGTTTTGCGTACTGGCATTCTTTTTAAGGAGGTGCAATACACCATAACCATCCAATTCCGGCATCATGATGTCACAAACTATCAAATCAGGTTTCTCTTTCAATGCGATTTCAACACCACGCTTTCCATTTTCTGCACTAAAGGTTTTGTAACCTGCAAGCTCCAGTATTTCAGCAGTATTTTCGCGAATATCGTTATTATCTTCAATGACTAAAACTGATGACATATTAAGATGGGTTTGAAGGGAATGTAGTTGTAAATGTAGTGCCTTCTTCCAACTTGCTGTGCACCATTATATGGCCGCCAAGTAAGTCGAGGTATCTTTTTACGATATGAAGGCCAAGGCCGGTACCTTGAATATTGGTTGCATTGGCACCGCGAAAAAAGCTGCTGAAAAGATGTTCAACGTCCTTTTCACTGATACCTATACCCGCATCTGTTATACTGATCGCGGTATTTTCTTTATTAACGACTGTTTTAATATGAATCACTGAATTTTCATTTGAAAACTTAACAGCATTGCTGAGAAGATTCAGTAATATATTTCGCAGTAATTTTTTGTCGGATGTAATTATTGAATGTCCCTCATATTCCTGTGTGATGGATTGATTGTTTTTCATCATAGGTTTCATCTCATCTACTATGTCCTCAATAAATTCAGGCAGATTGAAAGAACTGCATTGACTCAGTACCTTGCCCTCTTCCAATTTACCGAGCGACAAAAAATCTTCAAGGATATCATTAAGGTTTTTTACGGAACCTTTTATTTTATTGATATGACGGTTTCTTTTTTCCTGATCTTCCTCCGCTGTATACTTTGATAACAATGATGCTGAGGAAAGAATTGTACTTAGTGGAGTTCTGAATTCGTGCGAAGCCATCGATACAAAACGGCTTTTGATTTCATTCAATTGCTTTTCTTTATCCAGCGCGCTGCTGATCTCCTGTTGTGACTGTTCCAGTTTTATCAATGCTTCTTTCAAAATCAATGTACGCTCTTCCACTTTGTGTTCCAGGTCGGCATTTAACTTTCGGATCTCATTGCTGATTTTTTCCAGTTCCTTTTTCTGGCCGATCATATTGTCTTCAATCTCTTTCCTCTTTGAGATGTCCACAATGAATGCAATCACAAACAATTCTTTGTCGCGTTGGTAGTGACTTAAACTCACTTCCACCCGAACGCCGGAGCCATCTTTGCGACGGCCATAAAGGTCGCGCCCCTGTCCCATTACCCTATTGGAAGGTTTATTGTAAAATCCTTCACGGGTAGCGGTATGACTGGCTCTAACCGAATCTGGAATGAGAATCTCTATCTTGTTACCAATCAGCTCCTCTTTTGAATAATCGAACATTTTTTCAGCAGCCGGATTAGCCATTACTATTTCACCTTTGCCATTTGTAAGAATAATCCCTTCTGTAGCATTCTCAAAAAGGGATGTCATGTGGTCGGGATGCAACATTCGGGGGCTAAATTTTTTCAATTTAAGGATTGCAGGTTAATTTATAAAACAATTGTTTTCCAGATACAGTGTTTGCCGGTCGCTTATGATTTTTCCGCAATGGTTATTTGTTTGAAGTGGAAAAATTTTATTATCAACAGCTGTGATAAGCGTGTGAAAACTATTTTATAACGCCCACATTGATGCGTGGCCCACAGCGGTAGGCGGAGTTTTTGAGTTGAGCGGCAAAGTGATGGATGACTTTTCCTCCATTATACTGTTTGTCTCCGTGGTGGGAAAGAATGGTACATGATGGAACAAATTAATCAACTGGTATAGTGTCGAATACTGAACACAACACTCCGCCTGGTCGATCTGTTTAAGCAGGTGTTTGCAATAATTCCTGCTCAATTTGAATTGCTTTAGGAAAAAGAATGGATTCTTCCAGAAATACATGCTGTGTAATATCATTATCCAATTCTTTCAACATAGAAAAATTGACGACATGACTTACACAGGCATTGTCCGGAGGCGTGTAATGATCAGTAATATTACGTATACCAGTTATAATGTCGGAAATATTTTCCTCCTCTTTCTGAATCATGTCTCCGAAAGATTTTCTCAATGTTTTTACTAATAATGCTGCGTATGATTCTTTGTTTTCGTGTGCATGTGAGATTTGACGTATGTAAGGAAAAATTATCGACTCTTCCTTTTCCATAGAGATTTGCAGTCTTTTTGCAGCTTTGCCAAATTTTTCAAGTAGCTCGGGCAGGTATTTATATTTTGTATGATGCTTCTCCACAAAACTGTTAAGCATTTCGGTCGTCTCCGGAATCGTTTTCTTTAAATATTGATGGTGAACATTAACGACGTAATCAATTAAAAAATCCGGGTGCCAGTCGTAAAACATATTCGTTCTGGGGATCGTTACATTTCTAACTGCAGATTGTAATTCGGTTAGCAGGTCGGGTAATGATATCCCTTTCATCATTGATACCGTTTCCAGCGGCCATTTTCCGCCGCAACAGAATTCAATATCGTATTTTTTGAATACAGCCGCTGTTCTGTAATCATTGCGTACCATGTCTGATACGGTCGTTTTATCGTCGATCTGTAAATCTTTCATCAACCTTTCCTGCGCGTTCATAGCACACAATATTAGAAGGAAGGGCAGGGGTGGCTGATGATTTTAATCGGGCACACATATGATTTTAATCATTATGTTTAAACACATCGAGTTTGCAGCAGCAGAAATTGTTTTGTGGAAGTTGTTTATTGACTTTTAAATATACAGCTTTGCCATTTTTTTAATTTTACCATTAATTCTTCGTACCATGTACGCCGGGAATAACAATTTTATTCCTTCGCCGAATCCCAGCAATTCTTTTTCCAATTCAAAATTGGGGATTACGCAGATACTGAATACAATACCTTGATTGGTTTTTTCGATTATTTGCTGAGAGGGGTGCAAAGGTTTGGTTTGAATATAGGGTGCATGAAGGGGATTGGCCAGGAACCTTATTTCTGTTGGTTTTTCGGCCGAATTTCTGGTAACACCAATAATATCGGCAAACCATGTAGCGGGATCGAAGGCAGGGTTTTGGTAAAATGGTTCTGATGGAAGAATCGTTATTTTTTGAATCCTGTCCAGCGCAAATATATTCACATGCTTTTCCTTTTTCTTCGATGCCGCTACAAACCACCTGTTCCGGTATTCTTTCAGGAGATAGGGGTATACTATAATTTCGGTAGCAGCCCTGGCCTTAAACGATTGATAACAGAGCTGAATAGCAGTTTTCGAAACTGTGGCTTTATATAAAATGTCCAGCCATTCAATTCCTGCCAGCAAATCATTTTTTTCGAAATCAATCAATGAAACATTATGATTTTTTTCACTGTAGATCTTGTCTTCCAACTTACTGATGATTTCAGATACTTCATGAAAATGGCTGAATCCTTTGTATTGCTGCAGAAGATGCGATACTTCATTCAATACATCAAGGTCGTTGCCGGTTAATGGAATATTTGAAATGGAATAATCAGCGTCCTCATAACTATAATATTTTTTTTCTTTTACGATGATGGGAGCATTGTATCCCAGTTTATCGCCCCGCATCATATTCAGGTCGAGCCTGATGGTGCGAAGACTGATTGGTTTATTGACGCCATCAATTTCGTATAGACTTGATGAACAGGCATCCATCAAATCTTCTATCGACCATTTTCTTCTCCTGTTTTGCAGGCATCGGTCAATTGTTCTGTAACGAATGAGTGCATTTCTGTTGATCGGCATAACTGAATTGTAATCTCCCGGATTTCCTCTGATGCTAACTTTTTTTAAAAATAATTCATTTTTCTTTTTACTGTGCAAAATGGTTGCACAGTGGTCGGATAGTTTTGTATCATCAATTGAAAATGAGTTCTTTAGATAATTTAACTGGATAGAAATATCAGAAAGAGACTTTCCGGAAGGGAAGTAGTCTTAACCAGATGACTTGCAATCCGGGTGGCTGGATGTATCCAGTACAGTGCAATCGTAATAACGAATTGTATGCTATTGCAAGAATCGGTTATGCATGTGTGTTGGAGGTTCGAATCCTCCCCGTGTAACAACGGTAGCTTAATGGTAGAGCAACAAAACGCAGGTTCGACTCCTGCTTCCGCTTATGGCGGAATAGCTTAGCGGCGAAAGCACTACACTCAGGCTGTAGACCTAACGAAGTCCGCCACTTCTCAAATGGCGATCCATAAATGGTTACTGTAAGCCGGTAATGGTGGTTTGCAAAAAAGCTGCCGGTTACATTCAGTGATTTACCTGCGACTCACCATGTTGACGATGGATGTTAAATGATTTTGGTTTTCCCGGCCATTTGGGAAAGTTGAAATGATGTAACCGAATTTTTAAACAGGTAATGTCCCGTGATAATTGAAGGCTTATAGTAATCATTTATAACAAAAAACCAAAACAAACAGATATGAGAAAGATTATTATCAATGAATGGCAGATTGGATTATTATTGAAAGACGGCGCCTACAGCAGGTTTCTTACTGCGGGTAAATACTGGATCAGGAGTAATAAAGCCGTGAAAATATTTGAACTGACCGAACCATTTAATCCACCGGTTGAGTTAAATATTCTTTTAAGTGACAGTCAGCTGTCCGCTAAGTTCCAGGTAGTGGAAGTGAAGGATAACCAGCTGGTATTACTGTTTGTGAATGGATTGTTGAAAGAGATATTGGTCGCGGGCAGATATTGCTTCTGGAAATCTGTGGTGCAATATGAATTTGTATATGTAGATATCAGTAAAACAGAAATTACTGAGATAACAGACAGAAGTATACTGATGAATAAAGTGCTTGCACCTTTTGTACGGGTATACGCAGTAGAGAGTTATGAAAAAGCGGTATTACTTGTTGATGGGAAATTCAGCAGAATATTGGAAAGCGGCGTTTATTGCTGGTGGAAAAATGCCATACCGATTTTGGTAAACAAAGTTGATGCAAGGCAATTACAGCTTGAAATAACTGGGCAGGAAATTTTAACCAGGGACAAAGCTGCTTTGAGATTAAATGCGTGGGCGCAGTATGCTGTAACCGATGTGGAAAAGGCTTTATTGCAGAATAAAGAATTTGAAAAGCAATTGTATATTGGCCTGCAACTGGTATTAAGGGAATTTGTGGCTGGATATAGTTTTGATGAATTGCTGGAGAAAAAAGATTCCCTTTCTGCATTTATGATTGAGAAAATAAAGGATCAGGCAGAGAAATTGGGCGTGACTGTTTTTGCATTTGGTATCAGGGATATCATTTTGCCAGGTGACATCAAGGAAATTATGAACAGGGTGATGGTGGCTGAAAAGCAGGCGCAGGCTAACACTATCATGAGAAGGGAAGAGACCGCCAGCACCAGGAGTTTGATGAATACTGCAAAACTGATGGAAGAAAATGCGATGTTGTGGAAATTGAAAGAGATGGAATACGTGGAAAAGATCGCAGAAAAAATTAGTAGTATCAGCGTCAATGGCAGCAGCGCGTTGGCAGATCAGTTGAAGCAAATGTTTGTGCCGGCAAAGTAGATGTGTAAAATTGAAAATTAAAGTTTTGTGAATCATGGATCAATGTCGTTGAAATAAGGAACGGATCGAATCAAGACTTACTGTTTTTGCAGATTAGTCTCCCAAGGGAACATCCGCCACATAGGCATAGAGGGCACATAGAAAATTCTTTTGTATTTAATTATGTGTCTATGTGGTTCAAAAAAGCACCGCTGAGTAGGTGGATTATACTTATTTCAAAGACATTGAATCACGGACATAGAAATTTTATCTATTAATTGAATTGCTTAAATGAATTGCGATAACAAAAGAGGTATAATGAAAGGAATAATTATTGCTCTGAAGTTATTGCGCAAAAAAAAGAAAGATGTCAAAATTAAAATTAAGCGGGAAAGAATTGCGGGCAATAGGATATCCTGAAGGGCCCGTTATTAGTGTGGCCATGCAGGTGATGCAGCAGCAGTTTAAACATAGCAATAAAGAAGAAGTTCTTGAATTGCTGAAACGTATACAGGCTGCACCTTCTGAGTATATGGAATATGAAAAGCTGCAACTGATTGCTCACTATTTTATGCCGCCACCTCCAACGTCATGGGAAACAATTGATTTAAATCAGCAGGGAATTTCGTTTTCGATATTTGGAGCTGAACATATTGAGGAAGGGGCCTTAATGCAAATGCAAACTGCTTCTAAAATACCTGTTGCGGTGGCTGGTGCATTAATGCCGGATGCCCATAGCGGTTATGGTTTACCAATCGGCGGGGTGCTGGCTACTGAAAATGCTGTGATACCATATGGCGTGGGAGTGGATATTGGATGCCGTATGTGTTTAAGTGTATTCAGTCTTTCTCCAGGCGAATTGCAAAAGCGTGAGCAGTATTTTGTTCGTGAACTGAATGAAGCCACATTGTTTGGAAACGGTTCACAATTTGTGAAACCTGCTGATCATGATGTGTTGACAGATCCGGCTTTTAATGATGTGCCTTTACTCAAAGGACTGCAGGATAAAGCTTGGCGGCAGTTAGGAAGCTCCGGCTCCGGAAATCATTTCGTTGAATTTGGTGTCGTAGACATTAAAGAACAGGATGATGTTTTGGGACTGCCTGTTGGTGAATATATGGGCTTGTTGTCGCATTCAGGTTCACGTGGATTAGGTGCAACAATCGCCAATCATTTTACTAAGATCGCAAAAGAAAAAAGGCGATTACCATCCGAGGCTGCCAACCTTGCATGGCTGAACCTGGATGAAGAAGAAGGCGCACAGTACTGGATTGCAATGAAACTTGCAGGCGACTATGCATCGGCATGTCATCATATCATTCATGATAAAATTGCTCTGCAGCTTGGAGAACAACCCATCGTGCGGGTGGAAAACCATCACAATTTTGCCTGGAAAGAAATGTTTGAAGGCAGGGAAGTGATAGTGCACAGAAAGGGCGCGACACCTGCGGAAAAAAATGTTTTAGGGATTATTCCTGGGTCTATGACGGCTGATGGTTTTATTGTAAAAGGAAAAGGAGAACCGTCTTCCCTATCATCAGCCTCACATGGTGCAGGGCGCAAAATGAGCAGAACTGCGGCATTGCAGTCAATTACTGAAAAAGCGATGAAAGATATCCTGGCAATGCATGGAGTGAAATTGATGGGAGGAGGGTTGGATGAATCGCCTTTCGCTTACAAGGATATTGAATCAGTAATGAAAAGTCAGCAGGTATTAGTAGATGTGGTTGGACGGTTTACACCAAAGATTGTAAAAATGGATGGAGCCAAGCATAAAAGCTGGAGCAAAAAGAACAGGATGGAATAGCGGAATTTTTAATCACTTCATTTACTATATTCATTGCTTTTTAAGCAATAGAATACGTTAAAATGAATTTCATTAAAATATTGATCCTCTGCGTTTTTCAGCCTGTGATGATTTGTTTTTCACAAACCATATTTGTGGCCGAAAGTGGAAATGATAATGCCGCAGGTACTATCAGCAAACCGCTGAAAACTTTAGAGGCTGCCCTACAAAAAGTAGCTGGCGTAAAAAGTGATTCAGCGGTTATTTTTTTTCGGGAGGGAAATTATCCGTTAATCAAAACTGTACAAATAGCTCCTGCGGATTTGGACGGCCGGAAATTAGCAATTAGCGCATATAAGAATGAAAATGTTATTATTTCCGGAGCGATTCCATTGGCAGTTCAGGGGAAAAATTTCAAAGACCATGTAAAGCAGGCTCTGATTGGCAAAGGATTAAAAATGGATCAGTTGTTTTGTGAAGGGCAGCTGATGCCTATGGCTAGGTATCCCAATTTCGATTCAACTGCCCGGGTATTCGATGAGCCAATTCAGTTTTACGTTAGCAGCCAATACAAGAGTAGGTAGACGGTAGAAAACAGAAAGTAGGCAACAGACGATACAAAAGTTGGTAGAAGGTAGACAGTAGCTGATAACGGGCTATATAATATTCTTGAGTTATCTCCGTGAATCTCCTGTATTTAAGCTCCGGCTGTTCCTCCGTGTAGCAAAAAACACTTGGGCACAAGAGAATTGTAACCAATACAGCAGTAGCCTGCATTAGAAAACTTAAATTTTCGTGATAGTAGATTTTTTGGGCCACGGAGTTGAGCGGAGCAATTGAGATTAACGGAGGATAACAACGAATAATTCTATTAAGCAATCATATTTGCCATAATTTATATCGCCATTTTTTCTCCGTTCCTCTCAAAACCGCTGCTTATCTCTGTGGCTTGCCTTAGAAAACTTAAATTTTCTGGATGTTAGATTTTTTGGCCACGGAGTTGAACGGAGCATTTGAGTTTAACGGAGCATAACAGTAAACAAATCTATCAAGCTTTCATATTAGTCCTAAAATGAATTGCCTTTTTTTCTCCGCTTATCTCAAAACCTCAGCTTATCTCTGTGGCTTGCCTTAGAAAACTTAAATTTTCTTGATGGTAGATTTTTTGGGCCACGGAGTTGAACGGAGCAATTGAGATTAACGGAGGTTAGCAACTAATAATTCTATTAAGCAATCATATTTGCCATAATTTGTACCGCCATTTTTTCTCCGCTTATCTCAAAACCTCAGCTTATCTCTGTGGCGTGCATTAGAAAACTAAAACTTTCTTGTTAGTAAATTTTTTTTGGCCACGGAGTTGAACGGAGCATTTGAGTTTAACGGAGAAATAACAGCCATCGGCTGCTCACTGCTTACTGCTCACTGCTCACTACTTACTGCTCACTGCTTACTGCTCACTACTTACTGCTTACTGCTCACTAATATAATCCCTCTTTTATTTCAATGTTTTTTCCCAGTAATATTTTTAAATTGATGATTGAAATGTGAGATATTATTATAACCGCATGCATAGCTGATTTCAGCAACGTTTTTTCATTTCAAACAATAATTTACATGCACGTTCAATTCACTTCCATTAAAAACCGGACGTAAGTTTTATTGGTTTTTCTTTTAAAATACCTGATAAAAGATTGTCGCATCATGCTGAACAGAGTAGCAAGTTCTTCGATTGTAATTCTTTCTGCATAACGGGTGATTGAATATTCAAAAATTAATCTGATTCTTTCTTTGTCAGTATCAGCTGTCGTTAAAATAAATCCCGGAGAAAAAAGTGACTGAAATTCCCGGCTATCTGCTATGTCAGCGAAAACCGAAAGCAGGTAAGTGATCCTTTTGGCTGGAAAGCATGATGCCATTTTTTCAAAGAGGGTACCAATCTCATTTTTCACTTTTCCTTTAGTTTGCAGCACCCTTACACATTTCGTCTTGAGTTCCCTTATCGATTTGTTTTCAGGCAGGCTAAGAAAAACATGACCTATGTTTCAGGTAAAAACTTCACACAAAAAAGGATTCTCCGGCTTTCTCTTCTTTTTGATGATATAATCATATTCAAGCCGGAAACAATGGGGAAGATTTGGGCCGATCATTACTATATCTCTACTTGTAAAATGACCGATATGATCTCCAATCAGCCAGTTGCCCACACTTCTTTTTTATTGAGTATTTCAATCTCCGGATGATAGTGCCAGTTGTTAAGCGTGTTCTCCCCTTCGTCTTTTCTAACAGTAAAGGAATATTCCGGTTTGGAAGTAACCTGGCGGAGAACCGGTCTCATTTGTACATCGTTTTAAATTTACTATGTTAATATAGTACAATATATTGAGTTAATAAAGGTACTGATTTTACTTGCTTCGCTGTAGGTTTACTGCTGGGAACGATGATCCGTAAACATAAATGAAGGGGTTGAGCTGATGCATATTAATTACCTGCATGTTGCATATTCCCCCTTTCAGTTTATCAATGAAAATTGATTTTTTTTGAAATGTTGTTGAATTGGAATGGCCATTCATTCAAAATTTCAATTTAAATCGCAATCTTTAAGGCGTAAACAGGATACACATTCAAAAGCAGAAATGTCAGGATGTAGTAATCCGATTGATTAAATTTCAGCATTCAACGAAAAGTAAAACAGCATGCCAGTTTCAACATCCAATTATAGATTTGCCTTTATACTGATTACTTCACTTTTTTTTCTTTGGGGCTTTGCGCATAACCTGGACCCCATTTTAATCCCTCACCTCAAAAAGTCGTTTACATTAACCACTACTCAGTCGACCCTGGTTGATTCAGCTGTTTTCATTGCGTATTTTATAATGGCACTACCGGCAGGATATATCATGAAAAAGTTCAGCTATAAGATTGGAATTATTATTGGCCTGCTGATTTTCGCCATCGGATGTTTTTTATTTTTACCTGCTGCAGATCAGCAGTCGTATTCATTTTTTTTAATTGCCCTGTTTATTATAGCGTGTGGACTCACTATTCTTGAAACAGCTGCAAATCCATACGCCGCTTCATTGGGAAGCCCTGAAACCTCTACGCAGCGGCTCAATCTTGCGCAGTCATTTAACGGGTTGGCTGCAGCACTTGCTCCAGTAATTGGTGCAAGGATTATTCTTACTAAAGGTACGTCAGACGAAGAGCTCGCTCAAATGACTGATACCGCGAAACAATTTGCCCTGGCTTCAGAAGCATCATCTGTTAAGATGCCTTATCTGGTATTGGGTATCGTTTTGGTGTTGATTGCAATTGTATTTGCATTTATCAAGTTGCCGGCAATACAGCAAACTGAAGGTGGGGCTGAAAAAGGTGCAAACATTTTTCATGCACTTCGGCATAAACATCTTTCGTGGGCAGTAGCGGCGCAGTTTTTTTATGTTGGCGCACAGGTTTCAGTTTTCAGCCTGTTCATATTATTTGCAGTGGATGCAGCTGCAATAACGCAGGTAATGGCAGCAGATTATTTAGGTGCTTGTGGGATCGCGTTTTTGATTGGTCGTTTCCTTGGAACTTTTTTAATGAAATATATTAAACCTCCAACTTTACTCGCATTGTATGCGGCTATCAACGTAGTATTATGTTGTAGTGTGGTTTTCGCTCATGGCATGTATACCATTTACGCAGTGATTGGAATCTGCTTTTTTATGTCGATAATGTTTCCCACCATATTTGCATTAGGTATCAACAAACTTGGCCGCGATACAGAGTTCGGCAGCAGTTTGATTATTATGTCAATTGTTGGTGGTGCCGTTATCCCCTGGATTTTTGGATATGTCAGCGATTATACCGGAAATATTCAGAATGGATATTTCATCCCTATGTTTTGTTTCATCGTGATCTTCTTTTTTGGATGGAAAGGATACAAGGTATCGGGGGATAATCGAAACCTTGCAACTTCCAATACGGGAATAAGGCATTGAACAAACTGCCGGCTATACAGGAGCTATAGATTAATCAATACAACCAGCTGTGGAGTAGTTACTGATTGTATTATTCAAGCCTTTCTCCCGAGATATTTACCTCAGCTGCAAATGATTGCATCAGGATCTGGCAGTACATAACCTGGCCTTATTAATTCAGTACTTAACAGATAAAGCAAAATGAGAATCTTAGATTGTAATGCTCCAGGCAGTTTTGAATATATAGAAGCTGATCTGCCAGTTTTTCAAGATGGTTATTCACTCATTGAAATTAAACGCATCGGCATATGTGGCACTGATTTGCACGCTTTTAAAGGTACACAACCGTTTTTCGAATACCCTCGGATTTTTGGCCATGAACTGTCTGCAACTTTCGATGAAGGCGATACGCCGGGATTTGTGCGTGGGAAGCGGTCACATTTATTCCTTATTTCAACGGTGGTAAATGTGTTGCCTGCAGAAACGGTAAGTCTAATTGTTGCATACAAATGAAAGTTTGTGGTGTACATCAGTCTCGGGACATGGTGGAAGTATTAAAAGTTCTTTCATATTCACTATTACATGGAGAAGGATTGAGTTTTGATGAGCTGGCTAAATGAAAATGCGTGTCGTTCTGTGCATTGCAAAAAATTTTGGAGGTTTTAATACTGTACCTGATCTGATTGCGTGCGGATTCGGCGGCTACTTGAAGTTCATGTGTGTGGTTCAAAAAAAAGATGGGAAGTATTTCGGCGAATTAAAAGGTAACTGTTATCCCATTGTAGAGGCGTCTGCCGAATACTATTTTGAATTGTGGTAAAACCATAATATTGATGAGATCGTAAAATTGGTATTGAATAATACTGATTTGTGGGATCAAAGTCTTGCGATTTATCCTGGTTTTGAAACTGAAGTGCTGACAGGATTAATGGAATTATTGAAATAACGTACAGACTAAGCATGCATCGATTAAAGGAATTTTCATCGTCAAGCTTGATTTCCAGGTCAAAAACTAATGCGATGACCGGCTCTTAAATTGAATGCATGACGTCGGTACTTTTTCTATTATTATTACTTACTGCCTGCATCAGCCCTCTGATATAACCAAACGCATATAAGGTGCCGATTGTACTGTAGCCTGCATATTGATTACTATCACCAGCCATAGTAGGCACGTGGTCGGGACGTATTGCACCTTTGAATCCGATTTCATAATATGCTTTCATCGCGGCGTACATGTCGATAATCCCTTCATCGTGAAAAGATTCTTCAAACTTAAATTTGCCTCCTTTGACATTTCTGAAGTGCACAAAATGAATCAATCCCTTTTCTCCAAAATAATGAATGGTTTCGGGAATGTCTACACCCATTAATGCAAAATTTCCCTGGCACATGGTAATACCGTTATTCGGACTTTTTACAATTTCAGTCATTCTTTTAAAATTATTCACATTGGTCATGATACGTGAAATGCCCTTAATACTGTCAACTTGCGGATCGTCAGGATGCATTGCCAGTTTGATACCGATCTTTTCCGCTTCGGGTACAACTGCTTTGAGAAAATACTCAAGCGTTTGCCATAATTTTTCTTTGGTCACAATTCCATGAGGCGTAAGAGGTGCATCTTTAATATCGTCATAATCAAAAGCCGTAACCAATGCGCCACCTCTACCAACCGCATCTTTTTTAGTACGGTACCAACTGATCACCGGCATCCAGTTATAACAGATCACATCTATTTCGGTGTGTTGTTTGAGGTTTTTCATGAAAGTGATGAAATTGGTAATTTCTTCATCTCTGCCTTCCAGTCCGAGTTTGGTTTTTTCCCCTAATGATGGCGGCCCTTCAATAACATTAAATTTCATTCCGGCATTTTTCCAGGCTTCATTGACTGCTTTTATTGCGTTGGCTTCCCAGGGTTTTTCTTTTGGCAAGCCCACCATATTGGTATTGATGCCACCAACTGCGCCAAATACCGCCATCTGTTTCATGAGGGCAACTTTTCGCTCTTCCATACCAAAGAAAAAGGCCTCACTCATTTCCATTCCGGCATCTTTAATATCGCCGTTTAATTTATTTTGGATAGAAGTATCATACGAATGCTTTGCAGACACAGACTCAATTCCTGCTGTTGCGGCAATACCGGCCAATGCTGCGGACTGCCTTAAAAATTGCCTTCTGTTATTTTTCATTCGATAAATTTAATTCGCTACTGAATAGCTATTGTTTATAAAGTCGTTAAATTCAATTGAAATTTGATGAATTATTAAAGATTTCGAATGATGTAATTCAATCACTCACAATCTTATTCGGTTAAATGCAAATTAATATTTTAAAGATAATATGAATACCGGTAAGCCCATTATCACCATTAGTTATTGTCCCAAATGTAAATGGATGTTACGCGCTGCATATATGGCACAGGAATTATTATCTACATTTGAAGATGAACTCGCCGGTGTATTATTGCAACCTGCAGCAACCAACGGCGAATATATTATCAGCGTTGATGGGAAGGTGATTTTCAACCGCAATGACTTTGGAGGATTTCCTGAAATCAAGGAATTGAAACAGTGGGTGAGGGATATTGTGAGTCCGGGGAAAAGCCTGGGGCATAGCGATAGGTCCTGATGATAGTGTAGAACGAATAAGTTACTTAAATAATGTCAACTGTTTAAATATTGGCCATGATACAATTTCAATCCATTGCTGTTTCTTCAAAAACTCTCCTGCTTATTTTTTCAATGTTGATTATATCCAATGGTACCGGTTTTGCCCAGCAGAAAAAAGATTTTCCCAGGATTATTGTAATTGGCGCGCATCCGGATGATTGTGATATGGATGCCGGGGGTACGGCAGCAGTATTTTCTGCGATGGGATATGCAGTCAAGTTTCTTTCTGTAACTAATGGTGATGCGGGTCATCATCAGATGGGAGGCGGATTGCTGGCAAAAAGAAGAGCCGCCGAAGCTGCTGAAGCAGGAAAAAGATTTGGTGTGACATATGATGTATTAGATAATCATGACGGCGAGTTGACACCAACACTGAATGTACGGTTGCAGATTATAAGAAAGATCAGGGAGTGGAATGCTGATGTGGTGATTGCGCCGCGACCAAATGATTATCACCCTGATCACCGGTATACCGGTGTACTGGTGCAGGATGCAGCATATATGGTTGGCGTACCTAATGTTGCTGCTGATGTTCCTCCATTAAAAAAGAATCCGGTTTTTTTATATTCTTACGACGGATTTAAAAGACCCAATCCTTTTAGAGCAGATATTGCAGTTGATATAACCGGTGTCTTTGATCAGAAAGTGAATGCGCTGGATGCGCACGAATCGCAGGTATATGAATGGTTGCCCTGGATTGGCGGATATGCTGCTGAAGTGCCCGCTGATAAAATTGAAAGAAAGAAATGGCTGGCTACGCGAATGGCTTATCCTGTTTCTGCTGAAGTAAGAATTGTGTTAGAAAAATATTACGGCAAGGAAAAAGCAGCCGCAATTAAATATGCTGAGTCGTTTGAAATTTGTGAATATGGAACACAGCCCAAAGAAGATGACATTAGAAAACTTTTTCCTATGTTGAAATAATATCATTTGTTTACTCAAAAATAAAATAGCCGAATTTTTGAGGAGCATGAAAACTTTCGCCTGTCATTTGCCATGAATATAATGCCTGGCCTTTATCATAGTCAATTCTGTAGATATTGCCTTTCCATATTGTACCCTTTGCCGGAAGCTTGCGCATAACGGGTTCTAAAAGTGTGAAGGGAATAAAAAATTCTGCCATCCATCCTTTCACCATTGATTCACTTTTTTTCTCACCATCAATTATTTTCGTTGCGTGTTTTGTTTTGCGGTTGCCTTCATAACCAAAAGGCATCCAGCTATTCAGTCTGCCACCGCGGTTGTAAATCATAATGGGTAATTCGTAATTTAATGGCGACAGTTCGTATTCGAAATAGTCCGCAATGGCGGTATCGGGCTGCAGGAAAACTTCAACCACATCTTCATCCCACAAATTCACAAAATCGGCTTCAAGTGAAGCGGTGAGTTTTGTATCGGCACACGAGTACAGAAGGTAAATTCCTTTTTCAGAATACATAATTTTCGCACGCGTGTCGTAGGCTGTACGCGAACTGTTTCTTGCGGTAATAGTGATCCAGTTTTTTTTGTTCCATGCTATGTTACTTCCATCTCCGGTAATGTCGAAATCTGTTGTACGTGGAATATTGATCAACTGCTTTTTATCAATTGAAGCAGGAGATTGACTTCGGGTGCTAATGCAGGTTAAAAAAGATAGGCCGGT
This sequence comes from Chitinophagales bacterium, assembly GCA_031425315.1. Lineage (GTDB taxonomy): Bacteria > Bacteroidota > Bacteroidia > Chitinophagales > Chitinophagaceae > Pollutibacter. Next base: position 45,670 of record JANPJC010000283.1, on the reverse strand, counting down.
GATGATCAGGAGTCGAATCATTTGGGAAATTGGTTGTGGAATAAAGATAGGCAAAAGGCACAGGCGATACAGTTATACGTTGTAAGTTTTACGTTTTACGTTAATACAACAGTACGATTTGATATCATTCAAGTACTTCAGTGTGTATTGGCTGTTCTTGTAGCGGCAAGGCATGCCTTGCCGCTACTGTTGTACTCCGAAGACTCACAGGCGTGTTAAACATATAACTTATAACGTAAAACCAGTATTGGCTGCTCTTGTAGCGGCAAGGCATGTCTTGCCGCTACTGTTGTACGCCGAAGACTAACAGGCGTGTTAAACATATAACTTATAAAGTAAAACCTGTATTGGCTGTTCTTGTAGCGGCAAGGCATGCCTTGCCGCTACAGTTGATCGCCGAAGACTAACAGGCGTGTTAAACATATAACTTATAACGTAAAACCTGTATTGGCTGTTCTCTACTGCCTACCGTCTACCGTCTACCGTCTTTGTATTGGCTGTTCTCTACTGCCTACCGTCTACCGTCTTCCGTCTGCTATTTCAAAGGTATTTCTCAATATTAATCCCATAAGTAAAGAGGAAATTAGACTTGTTGGTGAGGTTTACTTTATTGTAAACCAGCCCGGTATTAATACTTAACCATTTGGTCAGTTTAAAGCCAATATTACTGTTGGAACGGATAATATAGTCGCGGCTATCGCTGAAGGAATTTTGCAGGTAATGCGAGCCATCAATAGTGATGATCTCGCGGATAATAAATTTGAATTTTAAACGGAATGAATTTCTCAAAGTTTCATATCTGAAACGATTATAAATATCTACCTCAGTGAATTCACTGTTTTCATATAATAATCCATCAGTCAACACAATCACCGCATTTTTCTTATCCAGTAAATTATACCCTAAACCGCCGCCTGCCTGGAACCTGTGATTTATTTTTAGTGAAAAACTTTTTTCATATCCTGAAAGTCCCCAATAATACCACTTATGATTTTTTTTGAAGAGATCGAAATCCAGCACCGCAACAAAGTCGTTATTCGTTTTTTTATCAGGGTTTTCACCGTATATCCAGCTCACAAAACTGTTCAGATTAAAAACTTTTTTTGAATAACTCGCACGCAATGCATTGTTGAAGATATAGGATGTACCTGTATTGGTTTTATTCAGGTTTCCGGTACCAATGAATCCCAGATGATAAGTTGAGTCTTTTTGCTGACCAAATCCAATATGCACTAACAAACAAAATAATATCAGGAACAAGTAACGCATCATACCCTTGCTTTTCAATTTGCAATGTTTCACTAAAACCATGCCTCTTTTAAATTAGTTTTTAATCAGATGTTGGGTAAATCCCAGTGCAATCAGTTGTTCCCCGCATTTCCAAATGTGTTCAGGAATTTCCTGTACTATCTGAAATCCGAGTTTTGGATATTCTTTAATTCTTTGCAGATCGCCCACCATTATATGAATTACACGCTCCATTGGGATTTCATTGTTAGGGTAATCGTGCAATGATAATAATGGCGAAGTAACCTGAAGATTTTTATCAGGCCAGTGTTTTTTGAATGTGGCATAACTTCTTCTTTCCATATATGGTTTTTGTACCACGATAAAGTTTTGAAGATTTAAATTCTTCTCGCGAAGCAGACGATCCGTAAATAAAATATTTTCACCGGTATTCGTCGATTGATTCTCAATCAATATATTTTCTGATGGTACACCCATTTCAATTGCAATGGCTGCAAACTGATCCGCTTCCGGAATCGTCCATACACCTTTGGTTACATTGCCAAGACCACCCGAAAAAATGATCAGCGGTGCAAAGCCTTCAAGGTACAAATCTGCTGCACGGTTCGCAACCCTTAGATCATGACTGCCCAATGCAAAGATGCAATCTGATTTCACCAATGTATAGTTTAAATGATGATAGTCCCATACCTCTTGCGCCAATGTTAAAATTTCTTCCGTTATTACTATTTTTTCCATTTTGCCCGTTCATGTTTAATTGAAATTAATTCATCCGCACTATTCCACATTTCATACAGCATTTTCTCATAATAATTACTTAATTGGTCACAGTACATCTTGTTTGTCGTCAGAAAAATAAAACAAGATTATGCTTCGTATTCTACCAAACCATTCACACCAGTCATATTGCAGCGATTTCCCTATTGCCATTATTGCATCTTATCCTTCACGGATAAAAACTTTAAAAATAACACTTCTCCTGTTTTTCAGTCTGTTTGTATTTTTGGGCAGCAACATTTCGCAGGAAACGCTTATGGGACTTACGTCTAACGGAGGTGCTGAAGGAGGGGGCACAATATTCAGTATCAAAACAAATAATACCGGATTCCAGGTGGAAAAAACTTTTGCCAATTGGGGCAAATATCCAACAGGTAATCTGGTGGCAGGTCCTGATGGTAATTTTTATGGAATGACCAATGCGGGAGGAATATACGATGACGGAACAATTTTCAGCTTAACAGCAGCGGGTACAATCAAAATTGTACACAACTTTTCATCTTTATCGGATGGTGCCAATCCTTACGGGTCGCTTATTCTGGGCGCAGATGGAAATTTTTATGGACTCACCAACGCCGGCGGTACTAATACGTATGGAACCATATTTAAATTCAACATCACCACAGGTTATTCTGTGATAAGGCATTTCAATTATGCAACTGATGGTACTAATCCTTTCGGCTCATTGGTGATTGGTAAAGATGGTAACTTCTATGGCGTCACCAGAAAAGGCGGATCGTCAGGAAATGGTACGATATTCAGATTAACTACTGCAGGCGTTTTTACTGTTATCAAAACATTCAATGCCAACCCCGCTATTGATGGTGGTTCCTGTTATGGCAGTTTAACTGTTGGTGCTGACAGCAGTTTGTATGGTATCAATTACACCGGGGGCACATTTGGCAACGGTACCATATTCCGTTTGACGATGAAGGGAGAATACAGTGTTATCCACCACCTGAAAGCGGCAACTGACGGTTATCCATACACTAATAGTTTAGTGCAGGCGCCGGATGGCTTTTTATATGGCGTGAATTATTATGGCGGTTTGAATGGCCAGGGCACAATTTTCAAAATCAATAAGAGTGGAGCCTTTTCAGTGATCCGGCACCTGGTTTACAAAACAGATGGCTCGGGCCCTTCAGGATCGTTAATCATTGGTGCTGATGGTAAATTGTACGGCGCTACAAAAAGTGGCGGCGCATTTGGTGGGGGTACCATTTTTAAAATCGGAACAGATGGAGTGTTTACTTTGATAAAATCGTTAAACATAACAACTGATGGGGGTGTGCCCAAAGGCAGTTTGTTCAGAGCAGCAGATGGTAACTATTATGGTACCACGAGTGAAGGGGGCAATGGATTTTTCGGTACTATCTTTAAAATCAGTGCCACAGGTGTATATACATTGCTCACGCATATGAACGGAGGAGTGACCGGTAACGCGCCGTATGAAAGTTTGGTGCAGGGAAAAGATTATGCTTATTATGGCACCACTTCAACGGGCGGTGTAAATAATAACGGAACAGTATTCAAATTGTGTGGTGGCAGGTACAGTGTGATAAAATCATTTAATAAAGGTGTTGATGGTGGAAGTCCAAAAGGAACTTTATTACTGGCTGCTGATGGTAACTTCTACGGTACTACAACAGAAGGCGGTACTTCAAATGCAGGAACTATTTTCAGGATTACACAGTCTGGTGGATTCGCTGTCATCTATCATTTTTTAAGCCCGAGAGATGGTGCTTCACCACAAGGGGCGTTGGTAGAAGGAGCTAATGGTCAGTTGTATGGAATGACCGCTGCCGGTGGCGCAAAAGGTGGAGGTACCATATTTAAAATTACGACTGCCGGCGCATTTAGTGTAATCAGGCATTTAACGTTGGCTACTGATGGCGCAAATCCTGAGGGTGGACTGGCCAGAATTTCCGATACTCTGTTTATGGGACTTACTGCAAATGGCGCAACTGTATTTAAAATTAGTGTCAGTGGCAATTTTACGGTACTGAAGAAAATGAGTACCACACCCGATGGCAATTATCCTTCGGGTAGCCTTGTACGTGGTAACGATGGTTTATGGTATGGAATGAATACGGCAGGCGGAAGTTTTGGCGGAGGAACTATTTTCAGAATAAGTGAAGCAGGCGCTTTTAAAGTGGTGAAACATCTTAATGCAATAACAGATGGAAGTGTGCCCAGAGGGAATTTGGTGGTATCTGCTGATGGCAGTTTGTATGGTATCACCAGCGCTGGGGGAACAGGAAAAGCGGGGACTATTTTCAAACTCACAGCGGCGGGTGCATTTTCAGTCATGAAACATTTTAATTTGAAGACAGAAGGTGGCACTGCCTTTGGTAGTTTGATTATTCAAAAAACGCTTACGTTGATTGCAGACCCTCAGTGGTTAAAAGGAACGGAAGACAGTTCCAAAGCGATTGTATTGACTGGCAAAGGAGCGACACCGTTAACATTTACAATTGTCACTGCGCCTCGAAATGGTACCATTACTTCAGGATTGGCGGCTAACAGAATTTACACACCACGAGCCAATTATGCAGGTAAGGATTCATTCTATTTCACTGCAAATTTCGGATGTATCAGTTCGCCACCGGCGAAAGTTTTAATTGAACTAGCTCCGGTAAATAATGACGCACCTGTTTTGGATTCAATTCGTAGTAAAACAATTACGGCAGGAAGTGTATTAAATTTTCAGGCGAGAGCGGTCGAATATGATGCGGGTCAACTATTGACATATTCACTTTTGCAGGCGCCTGCCGGTGCGTCAATCGATCCCAAAACAGGCTTGTTCAAATGGACGCCAGTGGCTGCCGGAACGTTTCGATTCACGGTGAAGGCGGCAGATAATGGAGTACCAATTTTATTTGATTCAGAGTTGCTGACGATAAAAGTAAACCCGAATACTCCACCCGTGCTGGATACAATCGGCGCGAGGGTGTCGAAAACAGGAATGCCGTTGATATTTACAGCGAAAGCAAAAGACATAGATGCGGGTCAGATACTCACCTATGCTTTAGTGGGCGCACCGGCAGGCATGACAATAGATCCCCGCACGGGTATTGTAAAATGGACACCGGCTATTGCTGGTGTTTTCAGGTTTAATGTAAAAGTGAGTGACAATGGCTTGCCTGTACTATCAGACCAGGAGCCAGCTATGATCACAGTTAGTGCAACCGGAATTAAAAACGGATTGTCTGCTCTAAAAAGCTCTGGAGATTTTAATGCACCTGAGGCGGTGGTATATCCGAATCCGGTACATGATAAATGTATAGTGGATGTTAACCAAGCCGTTACAAATGTGAGGGTGAGTGTTGTGAATATTTCCGGCAATTTGCTGAAGGAAGTACCCGCTAGAATAATTGGCGAAACAAAAATTGAAATTGATTTGAGCGGATATCCTGCAGGGCTGTATTTCATCAGAATAAATGGTCTGCTTGAAATGAAAACTGTAAAAATAATTAAACTCTAACCTGGTTTGTTGAGAACAACCGGCAGCTGGTGAACATTCACCAGCTGTTTTATTTATTTAGATACTAACGAAGAAAAAAGTCAACTTTTTAGTGGTGCTTTGCTGAACCATATCTTTCTTTTACTACGATTGATTGATCGTAAATCAGTTTTTTGATTGCAGGTTGATGAACCACACAGGTATCATTACACCTTCCCAGGAAATTATCACTAATAAAATTTTCAACTTCTGCCTTTTGCTGTTAATTACTTCGCACTTCATACTTCGCACTTCCCCCTTCCCCCTTCCCACTTTTTTCGTATCTCTGCACATCAAAACTTTACCATGCTGAAGATCCTGTTTTACGTATTATTTTTCGCAGTAATATTCTTTTCCTGTTCAGAAAATTCTTCTGACTCTGCAAAAGAGATGACCACTGATGCTGGATTTCAAATTCACAGAGGTACAAATATTGCGCACTGGCTTTCGCAAAGCGCAAGAAGAGGAACAGAGAGGGCCGCGTTTTTTACAGCCACTGACATCATGCAAATTGACAGTATGGGATTTGACCATATCCGCTTGCCTGTAGATGAAGAACAGTTATGGGATTCAACAGGCAAAAGAGAAACGGATGCATTTCTTTTATTAGACAGTTGTTTACAATGGTGCAGCGCTGCCGGACTGAAAGTAATTCTTGATTTACATATTCTTCGATCACATCACTTTAATGCAAAAGAAAAACCCCTGTGGACGAAACCGGCTGAGCAGGATAAGTTTATAGCATTATGGAGAGACCTTGCATCAGCCGTAAATAAATATCCCAATTCAATGTTAGCGTATGAATTTATGAACGAACCTGTGGCAGATAGTGCAGAGCATTGGAACGTTCTCTTGACAAGAGTCTCTGATTCAATCAGGAGTTGGGAAAAAAACCGGACATTGGTAATTGGTTCCAATCGTTGGCAGAGTGCAAATACATTTGATCAGTTGAAAATACCCGCCGGGGATAGAAATATTCTCCTGAGCTTTCATTTTTATGAACCATTTTTTCTAAGTCATTATAAAGCTTCATGGACAGATCTGAAAGATTTCGCGGGAACTGTACAATATCCCGGCGAAATTGTTTTAAATGGTTCAACAGAAAGGGAAAAAAAGATATTTAACAGGGATACTCTTGAATATATGATGCGCAAGCCATTACATCTCGCCGACAGTTTGAAGCTTCCCCTCTATTGTGGGGAATTTGGGATCATTGATGGTTCACCCCGAAATTCAGCAGTGAATTGGTATAAAGACATGATATCTATTTTTGATCAGCACAAAATTGGATACGCAAACTGGAACTATAAATCAGGATCCTTTGGTATTGTTGATAAAGATCGCGTGCCCGATCAGGAATTGATCAACATTTTGTTGGCGAAACCTTAAACATTCCACCATCGCTGCATAAACTTTTGGATCGGGGAATGGTTTTTTGATAAAATAATGAGGCTGATTATCTGGCTGGGATTCTAAATAACCAGGATTGACTTTAAACTCTTAAATAAACGTTAAAGCCACACCGTTCTACTGATGAATTTTTATTTATCCGGCGAATAATGAGCTTTTATTATCGATTTAGCGCAAGTTGATTGGTCACAAAACATCTAAAGATTTCAACCTCATTTACCAATAACAACAGATACGACATGCGGGCATATTTACTTACGATATTTACCATACTGAGTTCTACAACAATATTTGCCCAGGAAGAAGGCGTAGAAATGCCAACGGACAACGTGTTGCGTGGAGGAAGATCTGCCCGTTTGTATGGAAAGGTTGTAGATGTGAGTAAGAAAGGTATTGGTACCGCTACTGTAGAAGTCTTTATGAGGAGAGCGGCTGCAGGTATCAACGATGGATACGATAGTCTTGCTGCAGGAATGCTCACCAAGGCGAACGGCGACTTCAATTTTCCCAATTTTGCTATGCCTGATTCTTTTGCGGTGAGATTTTCGAACCTTGGTTATACCACCAAAATGGAGTTTGTCAAAATACCTAACACTGGTAACGGTTTACCTCCTGCTCCCTATGATATGGGAAACATCCGGATGGAAATTGAGACCACCGAATTACAGGAGATAAAAATTGTTGGTACCAAGCCTATATTGGAAATGGGAATTGATCGGAAAATATTTTCTGTTGATAAAAGTATTACATCAGCTGGTGGAACTGCAATTGATGTCATGCGAAATATTCCTTCGGTAACCGTTGATGTAAACGGTGATGTACAATTGCGAAATACCAGTCCGCAAATATTTGTAGATGGGCGGCCTACCATTTTAACGCTTCAACAAATACCTGCAGATGATATTGAAAGAGTGGAACTCATCACTAACCCTTCAGCAAAATTTGATGCTGCTACTACCGGAGGAATTATTAATGTAGTATTGAAAAAGAGCAGGCGTGCTGGGTTTAATGGAATATTGTCTCTGGGTGTTGGTTATCCGGAAGTATTGACAGGGAATTTGAGTTTGAATATGCGACAGGGCAAATTTAATTTCTTTGCCAGCGGAAACTATAATCAGTCGGGTGGTATAGCGAAAGGGGAGTCTAAAAGGCAAAATAAAGACAATGGTGTCATTACCGATTTTTTCAACCAGGTTTCAGAAACAGATTTCACCCGCAAGTTTACATCTGTACGTTTTGGTGCTGATTATTTTATCGACAATCGCAACACACTTACCATATCACAGAATTTTGTAAAAGGAAGATTCTCCAATACTGAAGATCAGGATCAGGAGTATCTCGATGTCAATCAGCAACTAACTTTATTGGGTGAACGCAGGGCATTATCTGCAAATGAATTCAATAGAAGCAATACACAGCTGAATTACAAATTTGATTTTCCGAAACAGGGACAGGAACTGACAGCAGACGTGACATACAATTCCGGCAAAGGATTTAGTAAGTCTAATATCTCCAACTTTTATTTTCTGCCTGATGGATCACAGGGACGTGAGCCGTCATTCGTTAGAAACGATGGTAATAATGATAATAATCAAATTACTATTCAAACTGATTACGTCAATCCATTCAATGATTCATCGAAAATTGAAATGGGTCTTCGTGCATTCATTAATGATAATAATAATATTCTTAATTCTTACTCTCTTGTAAATGGCGGTGAAGTGAAATTGCCGTTGAGTACCAATGTGAGCTATAAAGAACAGGTGTATGGGGCTTATGCTACTTATACTAATAAATGGAAAAGTATTCGTTATCAGTTTGGTCTAAGGGCAGAGTATTCAAAGTTTGAAGGTATTCTGGTTGATAGTGCGCAGGAGTTTGGCTATACTTTACCGGAAAATTTCAAAGGACTTTTTGACGGATTGTTTCCAAGCATCTTCCTGACGAAATCTTTAAGTGAAGGACAGGAAATACAATTGAACTTTAGTCGCAGGATAAGAAGGCCGAATTTCTGGCAGCTTAATCCATTTATTAATATTAATGATCCATTGAATATCAGTCAGGGTAATCCTGCATTAAGACCGGAATTTGTGAATGCATTTGAATTGAATTACGGTAAACAATATAAGAAGGGAAGTTTCCTCGCAGTGTTATACTTTCATAATAACCAGGACGATATTACCCGTTACAGTGATACCATTACAGCGGAGCAATATCAGCAGCTTAATAACGCGGCAATAGAACCCAATGCGATTCTTAATACGTTTGTAAATGCACAGTACACAAACAGGATGGGTGCGGAATTTACATTGCAGCATAAAATTGGAAATCTTGAAATCATACCGAATATCAATCTGCAGTACCGTCGCGTAAAAGCTACATTCGGCGATCTGGATTTGGATAATGAAGGGTTTAACTGGGAAGGTAAATTGATCTTGAACTATGGTACAAAATCTAAGAAGCCCCTCTTTAATGACTGGAATTTTCAATTGAACAGTCAATATGAATCAATGGAAGTGATCCCTCAGGGAAGAAATAAGGCGCAATTCGTTGTAGACTTTGCATTGCGAAAAGAATTCCTCAAGAAAAAGGCAGCGGCTATAACCTTTGCAATAAACGATGTATTTAATACAAATCGTTGGGGTCAGATTTATGATACAGAAAGTTTTTACCAGGACTCTTACCGCAGAAGAAATGTTAGAAATGTACGGCTTACATTTACCTATCGTTTTGGTAACCGCGATTTTCAGCTGTTTAACAGAGAAGGCGGTGGCAGGAGAGGCGGTGAAAGAGATAATGATGATTAGTGAATAGTAAGTAGTGAGCAGTAAGCAGGGAACAGCCAATACAGTTATACCTTTTAAATTATACATTTAATAAAGATGTTGTTCATTTAGTCTGGTTGTTATCTGAAGAGGAAATCTCCGTGAATCTCTTGCCTTTTATCTTCTGCTGTTTCTCCGTGTAACAGAATTTCTTTGTTACATTTTTAAAGTTGTAAGTAAATATTTAAAGTATACAATATTTGCAGGCTATTTACTTTTGCAATTATTTTAATTTTCTTTGGCGACATAGATAAACAGTGGTTTTGAATTAAACAGAGTATTGATGCACTGGCTGTTCTCCGCTTATCTCAAACTCTCCGCTCATCCCCGTGGCCCGAAAAAAGTTATAAGAAGATGGATTAAGTTTTAGTTGAAATCGTCGGCTGTCGATTATCATATTGCCCTATTCACCCATTCACTCTTATTAAACAATAACATAACCACCTGTCCGGGGCTGTTTACTTCGTACTTCTCACTTCGTATTTCGCACTTTACAAGGTGGTTCCAGCAATCCAGAATAATGCCACGGTAAAATACAGCCATAATATTGCAAACAGAATATGAATTACTGTTTCGAACTTCTTACCTCTCCAGAGTGCTGCACTGTAAAAGAAAAATTGCGCCAATAACCTGATGCCCCAAAAGATTCCAAGTCCCCAAAGCACCTGGTTGCCGATCCTGGTATTGAGCAAATCTTCTGGATTATATATCATTAGCACCCCGGTAAGGAAAACTGTCAGTGCGATAAAAAATGTATGCACCAACATCATCTGCCTGTTGATCAATGACAAATCTTTCAGACCATCTTTCCATTTAAAATAACCTGGAAACCCTACATGTGAAAGGGCCAGCAATATGGAGAGACTACCGATTATTTGTAAGTGGAGTATCATTTTTTGTTTAAATAATAAACTGAAATAAATGAAGTGTACTTGTGTTGATGTGTAACACACAACCCTGCCAGGTTGATGTTGCGCTCCCACTTTAATTTTGAGTGAAAATGAAAGACACCAAAAGTGTAGGCAAGGAAATTTCGCCAGTCTCTCAGATGTTCAACGAGGATTATTTGTCCATCGTCTGTAAGGTTTTCCTTCAGCTCAATTAAAAATTGAATTCTTTCCTGTTCATCTCTTATTTCATGTGCGCTCAGGAAAAGACAAATCAAATCTGCAGATGTATCCTGTTTAGGAAAATTGTTTGTTTCAATACTAATGGTATCAGGATAAGGTGGATATTTTTTGCGCGCTCTTTTAATTGAAATTTCCCGATGCTTTGCAGGATCGTAGAAATCAAAAACTTTTAATCCTGCATCCGGAAATTCATTTTTGAGCAGCGCGCTTGTTTCATCGAAACCTGCATGAATATTGAATATTAGGCGCGGAATTGTTTTGATACGTTTTCTGATCCATTGAAGATTATACAAGCCTGACCAATCGTAAACATACCACGAAACTATAAGTGCATTTAAAATAGTGATACAAATTATTACTATAGTTACCGGGACGATCACACGAATTGAGGTCGGAAGGTATCGGATTGTAAAAAGAAGGCTGGCAATTACACCGATTGCAATCAGGAAGAAATGCCTGTTGAATTCCAGAATTTGCAGCACTCCTTGTAAAGATTTTCTTTTTATTGCCGCCATTTTTCAATCCTTCCTTTTTTCCATTGATATGGAATATTCTCTACGTAAAATGCGCTTGCCAGTTGATAGTTGCCATGAAATCGTTTATCCATATAACCTACTTCCGCAGTTGAGATTTCGGCGGGTAAAGGGTCCCAGTTTTCGCGTATTCCTTCTACAATCAGCACTTCCTTATTTTTTTCGAGGTAGCTAAACGTAAACGGTAACGGCCCCGCGAACCTGCGTGCTTCTTTCCAGTTCCCAAAGGGTGATTGCTCCGGCAATATTGCATCAGGCGTTGTTTTTGCTTTTATATTGACCTCAGATCGTTGCGATATTATTGTCAGCTCAGGGCCTTCTTTACTAAACTCGATATCGGTAATTCCATATTTGTATTGTGTAAAGATGCTACCTAACGTTTTCATTAAAACCTTGTCGGTTTCTGATCCCAATATATACAAACCACGCAAACGCTTACCTGCATTATTGGTATAGCGCACAAAAACTCTATAACCCACCAGGATAAAATCATTTCCCAAAAATGAAGGAAACATTGCCGGTCTCAAGGATTTTGTTTTCACAATCGCCACAGCAGCAAAACCATATTCATCATTAAAAGTATCGGGAACAAAACATGGGGGTAATTGCGATTTAATCAGTTCGATGGGTAGGGCATAAGTGAGTACCAATGACTGCTCAAAAAAACTTTTTACCGGGAAGGGGTGATTCTTTAAAAAATTGAACATGATCAGCTCATTGGTTGACGTTTCGGATTTTGCGGATATGCATAACGAGGTTTGTCATTCAGCACAAAAGTATCAACATATATAATGATCATTAACGCGATGGCAAGAAGACCATTGTATTTTCCAAATAGCAAAAGATCGGGTGCCATTAAAATCTCAATGGTGTTCATAACGGCAATCAATATAATTTGCACAAAGGCACACCATTTGAGCCAAAGCCGGCTGAGTATCCAGACAAAAATAAGTAACTCTCCAACGCCAATTAGTCTGGTAAGGAGTACTGCATAATCATCGCCTAAAATCCGTGCGACAATCTCCCTATGACGCGGAACTCCATTGAGCAACTTACAGTAAAGACCGTTAATCAGCCAAACCAGTAGAATAAAATACCTGCATGCAACTTTTATATACTTCACGATCCAATAAAGGTATCTAACAAAACGCAAATCAGAAAGCGATTGGTGCGAAATAACAACAGGGAATTCCTCAGCAGAAATTCCCTGTTGTAGAAAGCTTTAGAGAAAAAAATTACTTTAAGGTTTTTAATTGATGATCAACAATCCAATTGCCAATTTCATTGCCTAGTTGTTGTCCGGCCATGCAACTGAACCTGAAATGTATTCCGGCTATCACTCTTGAATTTGCATTTTCATCAGCTGCCTGGTAGATTGTACTGAATGAGCGCTCCTTGCTTTCAGGTAAAGCAGTTGGAGATGTCATGCTGAATGAATTATTGTTGCCGATTAATCTTACCAACACTGTCGCTGCTGCATTTCCAAGAGCACTATGCGTACTCGGAAAATCCTGAACGGGTGGAGTGGGCTCCGCGGGTTCCCAGGTTGCATCTGGAGTAGTTTGAGCATTACCATCTTTATCACCGTTACGAATAGCCGTAAATGGGCGCCAGTAATCGTGCGCAAATTTGGCGTCCCAGCCGGCAATATAGGCATCTGCTATTGCCATATCCACCAAAGCAAACAAACGCGCTGTTTCTGCCAGGTTAAGTTGTTTCTTCATCACTAATGTCCTCGCTACGCGGTTCCATCCGGCTTCTGAAAACTCATACCAGAATTTTGCATAAGCAGATTCATCTGCTGTGCGCGTGTCAGATTGGAGTTTGCCGATTGCTTTTACTTCATTGTAGTCCTGCGCATATCTTTCGCTGTTTAATGATGGTGGTGCTGCAGGCCTGAACTGGTTTTTGTTTTGAATGCCAAATAATTTTGCGTTTTCCCAAAAAGGAGCGAAGACAAAATTAAATGGTGGTACAACCTGGTATTTACCTGGAACAGTACTTACTGGAATTTCTGCAATTGGATTGCCATTAGCTCCGTCATTGCTACGTAGTGCGATGAGCGCAAGCGCGGCCTGTTTGCCAATTACTATACCTCTTTCTTTAGCATCACCAGCAGGAATTTTGCTGAGTGAAGCAGCGAGCCCTGAATCCAGCATTGCTTTTTGCTGTGGAATTTCATGCAGAAGAATTTCGTAAGCTGCAGTTGATGCGGCCGTAACGGGCTCTGCCAAAATATCCCTGCCCTTAAATACGTAGGTGGCATATACAGGTTCAATGGCATTCACTGCATCGTGCATGGCAATATGCACCATTACATTGATCCTTGAAGCCATAAGAGAGTGCTGATACGCAGGCCCGTCGAAGGCCTGGTAAGCCATTTCATTCCATTCTAAAATAGTTTGACCTGAAATGTTTTTAAAAGATTGCTCCGGAACGCTACTCCTGGAACAGGATAAAATCGTAAAGGCGGATAAAAATATAATACCGGCCAGTGTGTCTTTGAATCGTCTCATAATTTTTTATTTTATAAGGTCAAAATTATTGGAACGATCAAGGGTATCTGCTGACCGGAAATACCGGATGCTTTCACCGAATTTGGGGTGATAGCTGACAGGCGGCAGATATGGTTTGCCGGCGGTAATGCACAAAACTATTGGGAAAAAAACATTTTCAAAGCGGAAAAAAACCTTTGCCGTAAAAAAGAAAATCGAAAACTTCGGGCCGCTTAGGTGTCAGACACCTTCGCGGGATTTGATCAAACAAAACGCTTCGAGGTGTCTGACACCTACGCGGCCCGAAAAAAAATTTCACCCGGGAAAAAATCTTGCCGGAAAATAAAGAAATCGAAACTATGAGGAACGATCAGATCCTTTCACTTTAACTCCGTACTCCCGAAAAGATGATTGTATTGCTGGCAATGTATCAGTGCATATTTATATTCAGTGAAATTAGGCGATCCCGATATAGCGTAAACCTGATTGCCTACAGTCGATTTTAATTTGCCCAGATCTATAAAATTAACAGGCTGCACTTCCTTCGATAAATACACATGAAGGTCAGGACCGTTGGAGATTTTCATATTCGTGAGTGCCAGAATAAAATCACCATCAAACTCTTTCCTTATTTCAGCCGATCCCGACACTGTTCCATATGGGCCATTAATAAAACTACCCATGACCTGCACCATGGTTGTGGTTGTATCAACATTTTCATTTACTGGCGTTTCCGGTGTAGCATTTTCTTTGGTGCATGAAATAAAGACAGTGATCAGCGTAAGTAATGCAATTAGTTTTTTCATTAGTCAGGTTTTTATTTTTTAAAATGATAAGCCACACCGATACCAAAATTGTTGGCTTTGTTGCGGAATCGATCGTTTGTAGTCCCGTCCGGCGCAATCTGTTCGACCGTCGTTGTTTTATATTCAACAAAAAGAAACTGGTAAATTCCTTTGATCGCCCACTGAGGAGTGAGCTGGTATTTAATGAAGAATTCCGAGTTGAGCGTTCCGAGGTCAAGATCGCCGGTTAAGAGTAAGTTGAAAGGTGCCGGTTTGGCGGCAGGCTCTGTACTCGTATTTCCATTAGATAAAAACACTCCACTGGTTGTTTGTCCGAAAGTAAATCCTATCAGGTCGATGTTAAACCCCGCATACCATTTACTACTAAAATGATAACCGAGGTTTGCTGTTAGGTTAGTGGAATTCGTGAAGGCCCGCTGTACCACTAAAGTGTCCCAGTTTTCAGTTTTCTGCGATGAAAATACTCCTGTAAATGGCGCTTTGCTTCCCCTTGAAAGTTCTGCCGGCGCGGTCCAGAATTCTTTTTTTACACCAAAATAAGCAGTGTTTCTGATCCCCAATCCGAGGTCGATTTTTCTTTTCTTGCCAAGTCGCCAGTTATGGACGTAAGCCAGGGCAATGCTCTGCTGAGATTCACTCAATGTAAAACTCAGGTCGGCAAATTTGTTGAAACGCGGCGGAGAGATTTCCTGCCCGCTTAAATGGTAAGTTACCGGCAGAAATAAAATGATAAGAAACAATCTGCACATATCGTTTTGGTTTGTTATTCAAAATTAATTGTGAGATGTTTGCTTTTGTGTCGCTATCCTGACAAATCAATAATTTTAAAAGTTAAACCTTTGTAAATACTAATATTAAAATTATGACTGCGGGATTTCATAAAAAGAATTGTTGGATTTTCAGTTTTTCGATATTGCTTTGCAGCCTTACATATGATGGTTTTGCGCAGCAAGCGGAAGTGTTTTCAAAAAATGGCTACGCGATTAATGGTTTTGATGTGGTGGAATACTTTATTTCTGCGAAACCTCAAAAAGGAGATACCAGTATAGCCGTGATATGGAATAAAACAAAATGGGTATTTGTCAATAAGGAAAATGCAAATCTATTCACTGCAAATCCCGAGCAATACGCGCCACAGTACGGAGGATATTGCGCATTTGGACTATCAAGAGGCTACAAAGCGCCTACAAGTGAAGATGCATGGAGTATAGTCAATAGTAAACTATATTTTAATTATAACAAGGATGTAAAACGGAATTGGGATAAAGATCAGCATGGATTTATTCAAAAAGCTGATTCTAATTGGGTACAGGTACGATTAAAATAACCCCAATTGTTACCGTAATCAATTTCATATTTTTTCTCCCCCGCCAGCTATGCCTGTTGATTGCAACAGTTTTAATTTTTTGACCCGTCAAACATTTATTTTGCTGCTCCGTTAGTTTCAGCTATGCTTACAACAATATGTTTAAAGCATTTATTATGCAATAAATTTATGTTTACAAATGAATGCAGAACAAATCCGGTTATCAGAAACAGGCTGGAAGCATTGGGGCCCATATCTCAGTGAAAGACAGTGGGGGACTGTACGCGAAGATTATAGCGCCGATGGTGATCCGTGGGAATACTTTACGCATGAGCATGCACGCAGCAGAGTATATCGTTGGGGAGAGGACGGTATAGCGGGAATAAGTGACGAAATGCAGCGGTTGTGCTTTTCCGTGTCCTTATGGAATGGTAAGGATCGTATCATTAAAGAGAGGCTGTTTGGACTGACGGGCAATGAGGGCAATCATGGCGAAGATGTTAAGGAGTTATATTACTACCTCGACAATACGCCAGCTCATACTTATATGAAGCATCTGTATAAGTATCCTCAGCAGGCATTTCCATACGAACTGCTTACAACTGTTAACAGACATCGTAACCGGCAGGAGAAAGAGTTTGAGATTATTGATACCGGATTATTTGATGATGGAAGATATTTTGATGTATTTACAGAGTATGCAAAAATTGACAAGGAAGATATTGCCATCAAAATTTCTATTCATAACCGTGCCATTGATGAGGCATATCTTTCCTTGATGCCACTGATATGGTTCCGCAATTTATGGGACTTCGGATTGATGAAAAAGAAACCTGTTATCAGGAAGTTGTCGGATACATTGGTCGAACTTGAACATCCCAAATTAGGATTTTATTACTTCAGTTTTGAGCAGCCGGCGCGATGCCTGTTTACCGAAAATGAAACCAACAAGGAAATATTTGGTGAAAAAAATAGTAGTGTTTTTGTCAAAGATGCATTTCATCATGCAGTTGTGTCCAGACAATACCAGCAGTTTGAAAATAAATACGAAGGCACAAAATTCACTCCGCAATATGAGTTCCGGATAGCGCCGCATTCTTCCCGCGTGGTGTACTTGCGAATCAGCAGAGTCAAACCTGCAGAGTCTCCTGTCATAGATCAAATGGAAGCTATTTTCCAATTAAGAATTAGGGAGGCAGATCAGTTTTATTCTGCAATAATATCTGCAACGAATGAAGAACATAAAGCGATTCAGCGGCAAGCTTATGCGGGAATGTTATGGAGTAAACAGTATTATAATATTGATATTCCACGTTGGTTAAGTGGTGATCCCGGTCAACCTGCTCCGCCGGCATCCAGAAAAACCGGCCGAAATCATCACTGGTATTCGCTGAATAATGAAGACATTATTTCAATGCCCGATAAATGGGAATATCCATGGTATGCCGCGTGGGACCTTGCTTTTCATTGTGTGCCAATATCAGTTGTTGATCCACAGTTTGCAAAAGATCAGCTGATCCTTTTTTTGAGGGAATGGTACATGCATCCGAATGGGCAATTGCCCGCATATGAATGGTCGTTTGGTGATGCCAACCCTCCTGTACATGCCTGGAGCTGTTTGCAGGTTTATAAAATGGAGAAGGCCAGGACGGGCAAGGGCGATTTTGCTTTTCTCGAAAAAGTATTTCAGAAATTGCTCATCAATTTCACGTGGTGGGTTAACCGAAAGGATCATCATGGTAATAATGTTTTTGAAGGTGGATTTCTTGGTCTTGATAATATCGGGGTTTTCGACAGAAGTAATGTGAACCCCGATTTTGGAGTATTACAGCAGGCTGATGGAACCAGCTGGATGGCGTTGTACTGTTTAAATATGCTGGAGATGGCATTAGAACTTTCTCAACACAATCCAAACTATGAAGATGTAACGACTAAGTTTTTTGAGCACTTTGTTTATATCGCCGAAAGTATCAACAGGATAGGAGAGAATTGGACCAGTAGCTGGGACGAACACGAAGGATTCTTCTATGATATTCTTGCTACTCCTGATGGCCGTTTTATTCCGTTGAAAGTCCGCAGCCTGGTTGGCCTTTCAACATTATTTGCAGTTTTGATACTGAAAAAAGATGAGCTGGAAAAATTACCTGAATTTCATCGTCGTTTAAAGTGGTTTATCCGATACAGGGAAAAAAATGGCGACTATCTTGTCATTGAAGATTTTAACGACAACAATGATATTTTGTTATCGCTCGTTCCGAAAAAAAGGTTGCAGCGATTACTAAAAGCGCTTTTTGATAAGAATGAATTTTTAAGTACAGGAGGAATCCGCTCTATATCAAAAATTCATACTCATGGTTATCATGTTAATATTGTGGGGCAGGAATTCGGTTTAGATTACCAGCCCGGTGAAGCTACATCAGATCTTTTTGGAGGAAACAGTAATTGGCGGGGGCCTGTGTGGATGCCGATGAATTATTTACTGATACAGTCTTTGTTGCAATATGCGCGTTATTATCAGGATGAATGTATGATTGAATTTCCATCAGATTCAGGGAGAAGTGTTTCACTGAAGGAAGCGGCATTGGCTGTTGCTAAAAGACTGATAGCAGTGTTTGAAACTGATGATAAAGGTAATCGGCCTGTGCACAACGAAATTGAATTGTACAGGAACGATCCATTTTTCAAAGACCTTGTTTTATTTTATGAATATTTCCATGGGGAGAACGCCAGCGGTTTAGGGGCGTCACATCAAACCGGATGGACGGGATTGGTGGCGGAATTGATTTTCCTTGCTGCGCGTGAATCGTCAGTCGTGAATGAACAGCCGGTTAGGGTTAGGTGAATGCGTGAATAAGTCAATAGGATAATTGGTAGCCATGTATTTAACTAAAACATAAAACATAAAACCCCTAGTGGCTGTGCCTTTGTGTCCTTTGTTTCTTAGTGGCCCTCTGTTTCCGAACTTTTGAATTTACTTAACCAAATACTTTTTTCGGCCACGGAGTTTAACGGAGGTTTTGAGGTGAGCTGAGGAACAGCCCTTCTTCGTCCAACTCGAAATCCAGGCTTAACTGTATCTCCAAAATGGTTTGTTACACGGAGAAACAGCAGGAGATGAAATACAGGAGATTCACGGAGAAACTCTTTCACAAAATATTCAATTGAAATGGAAAGTATTGGGCGAACCTAATACCTAAAACATAAAACCTGTATTGGCTGTTCCTTTGTGTCCTTTGTTTCTTAGTGGCCCTCTGTTTCCGAACTTTTGAATTTATTTACCCAAATACTTTTTTCGGCCACGGAGTTTAACGGAGGTTTTGAGGTGAGCTGAGGAACAGCCAATACAGCGACTCTCCGTTCAACTCAAAATCCCCGCTTAACTCTGCGGCCAAATGAAAGTCGAATGTCCGGAGTGTTGTTATACCTAAAACCTGTATTGTGTCCAGGCTTTTAAATTTGCTGATCCCAAATGATGATATTTTTTCGGCCACGGAGTTTAACGGAGGTTATTAGGTAAGCTGAGGAACAGCCAATACAACGACTCTCCGTTCAACTCAAAATCTCCGCTTATCTCTGTGGCCAAATGAAAGCCGAATGTCCGGAGTGTTGTTTTACCTAAAGCCTGTATTGTGTCCAGGCTTTTAAATCTGTTGATCCCAAATGATGATATTTTTCGGCCACGGAGTTTAACGGAGGTTATGAGGTAAGCTGAGAAACAGCCCTTCTTCGTTCAACTCGAAATCCGGCGTTAACTTTGTCTCCAAAATAGTTTTGTTACACGGAGAAACAGCAGGAGATGATATACAGGAGATTCACGGAGAAACTCTATCACAAAATATTCAACTGAAATGGAAAGTATTTGTCATACCTAAAATCTGTATTGGCTGTTCGCTATTGCCTATTGCATAGTGCCTCAATAAATCTTAATCATCGTCTCTCTATTCGTACTCATTTCCGGCGTGGTGTGCAGGTAAATAATGTTTGCAATATCATCAGCATTCACCCATTTAGAAAAGTCCGCATCCGGCATGGCAGCCCTGTTCTGTGGTGTATCAATTGTTCCTGGTATCACTACCGAACTAACAATATCAGTACCCCGCGCTTCTTCATTGATCAATTCACTAAGCCGTATCACCAGTGATTTTGATAAACCGTAACCCGTCATGCCTTTTGATTTTGAGGCATCGAGCCCGGCCATGCTACCGATGAAAAATATTCTTCCATAACCCTGTTTCAACATCTGCATAAATATGGGACGCGCCAGGTGGTAAGCTGTTTCGAAATTCAATTTGTACTGCTGTAATATTGCAGATGATTTGCTGTCTTTTAAACTTCCCATAGCAAAGCCACCTGCAGTTAATACTGCAATGTCAATGCGTCCGTTTTTTTTAATCACTGAATTCACAACATCTTCTGCCGCAGTTTCATCTGAAAGATCAACATCAAATAAATTGTAATTATTGTGTGAGTGTTTTTGTTCTTTATTTGGGGACCGGGCCGTACCACTAACAGCAAATCCTTCTGTTAAAAATTTTTGCACGACTGCCTGTCCAAGGTTCCCAGTGGCGCCGCTCACTATTACATGTTTCATATTCATCTTTTAAATAGCTGATGATTTTATTATCATGAAATTAAAATAATTAGTCAATAGCGGGGCGGGTATTTAACACGACGATTTATTACCACGGCCAGCAGTTCTTTCGTAGTTTAGTTGCTCCTAACATCAATCATTAAATCAAACCAAATGAAATCCGTGTTATTTGTTCTTGCTTTCTTTATCAGCTTAATGGCTGGCGGACAAACAAAGGACTCACTGGCGATTGTTAACCTTTTGAAGTCGGATTATGGAACGATGGGCAACTGGGACATAAAAACACATAGCAATAATTGTACAACTGATTATTTATTGATTGAAGAAGGTGAGGTATGGAATCTTGAAAAAGAAAAACTGTATTACAAATCCAACGCGGGACGTGTTGTACAACGCAAAGATTTTTTTACATTTAATAAAATCCGTATCAGCGGTGATATGGCATATGCAGTATATTTTTTGAAGTCAGAAATGACCGAAAAAGGTTTACTCACTGTTAAAACCTGGAACGAAAGCGCGGTATTTAAAAAACAGGGCGGACAATGGAAGATTGCTTTGATTCATTCCACACCTTCAAAATAATCTTACCTGGTAAATCGATCAGTTTTTTACTATTTTTCTGAATTGAATCTCATGGTTGTTATCATCAGTAATAACTAAAAAATACATTCCTTTTTGCAGGAATTCCAATTTGTTTATCGATACGGAATTATATCCGGCTAAGACTTTATGACGGCTTATATTCATCAATTGGCCCGAAGCAGAGTATATCCTGATATGAATACCTGAATTTTCACGGGTTAAATATTTCAATTGTAAATAGTTACTGAAAGGGTTTGGAGATACAGATATGCCATTGTCACTTCCATCAGGTTTCAATAATATAATTTTACTGTATTGTCTCGTTCCATCAAGGTCAGTTACTTTAAGCCTGTAGTGTGTAGATTGGGTAAGCCGTTTATTTTTTTCTGCTTTATAAAAATGAGTGATGCTAAAATTGGTTTGGGCAGGTTGCCGTATTAACTCCGTGAAGTTATTGCCATCGGTACTTTCTTCCACTTCAAAATGACTCACATTGTATTCATCTTCCGTTTGCCAGTTGAAAAATAATCTACCATCAAAATAGGTTCCGTTAAACTGTACCAAACGCAAAGGTACCAGCATATTTACCTGGATAGTAGTGTTTGTAAATGCAGAGGGGCAGCCTGTAAGCAGATCAGAGGAGAGTTTTAAATTATACGTTCCAGATGTGGTAAAAGTCGCAGAAGTGAGTGTGAAATTTGAAGTGTTCGTTCTGTATGCAGAAGGAGCATAACTGACCCCCGAATTGTCGGTTAAAGCGTACCAGCTATTGATCGTTGAATTACTTACCGAAAAATTTACAGTCTGCCCAACAGCAATAGTGGAAGACAACGGACTGATAGTGGGTTGAAGGGGCGGCGTACATGATATTGTTTTGCTACTGCATCCTGCACTTTCTGCACTTCCTGTTGCCTGTGCCGTTGCCCTCATTGCAGCATTATAGTAAAGTGTACCTGCTGTCACCGTGATATTCCAGTTAGTTGAGCTGGTGAGACTTTGTGAACCAATCAATGCGCCATCAAGATAAAGCCTGATGGTTCCTGTGAAGGCTGAAGGCATTGTACCGATAATGGATGTTGCAGCGTCACTATAGTTTCCCGTGATGGTTGGACAGGTTGAAGGCGTCAGTACGGTTACGCCCGCAGTCGAAGCACTGGCACAACCGTTTCTGGTTTCAATGGCATAATATTGATCATTAGCAATCAGTGCCGGTACAGTTACAGACCACGCACCACTGCCGTTCACAGTGGCTGCAGTGCCCGTGGCGACGCCCGATGGTGATGCGCCTTTGTATAGTTGAACTGATGCTCCCGGATGTAAAGAAATTCCCGCAATGACAGTAGCACCGGTGAGTAGGTTGCCCGTTGTATTAGTAGTGATAGTCGGCGCTTCGTTATAACAGCTGACAGTAAATAATGCTGACTGCGTTAAACATGCCGTGCCGGTGGTTTGGGAATAAATTCTGATCTGGTCGCCCGCATTGAAGGTTACCGCTGGAAAACTAAAAGTTGTGGCGCTTGCAGTGATGGTGGAAACAAACAGGCCGTTTACAAAAAGCCTGAGGATATTGCCGCTTACTGTTCCACTACCGCTAAGCACAATTGAACCAGGGTAAATGGGAGTGGGCAGCGTTATCGTATTTGTTACAAGTGCGGCGATTGTTCCGTTTCCATTGGCAACACATGCAAATGAAGGAGAAGAAAAACAGTTGCCATTTTGTGTAACAACCATATACACTCCATCAGCAACATTATTTGTTCCTCCGGAACAGCCGGCGGTGTAAAATGCAAAACTTGTAGTAGAGGGATAGGTAAGGTTCAAACCAGTGCTGACTATGTTAGATGTTGGAGAGGCTGAAGTCGTCGGAACGAGATAAACCACAACGCTATTGCCTGAAGCAGTGCTCGGCATTGTGCCGGAAATTCCTTTAATGGATGCGCAGGTTAAAACAGGTGAAGCCGGAGGAGTAACACATGCAGTGGTTTTGATCGAATTTGATTCAAGGCACATAGATTCACCAGTGGCCTGTGCTTTCGCATAAATAACATCATTGGTCACAATTGTTCCTGCAGATATACTCCAGGTTCCTCCCGAACTGACAGAAACCGTTCCAACAGATAGTCCGTTTTTATAAAGGGTGATCGTTGCCGGAGAGGGCTTTGTGGCATCCATTTTCGTCCATGTTCCAGTTACCGTAACTGCAGCTCCGGCAATAACAGGTGTGTTGACTACCGGCGCGGCTGTGCAGGTGGCATTCACTCCTGTAAAGCTCGTAAGACTAATAGCTGGTTGTGCATTTACCACAGTTTGCCAGGATGATGACGCACTTGCAGAAGTAGCATCGTTAATTCCATATATATCGGAAATACTTCCCTGGAATGCTGAAGATGGTGATACAACAGTGGTAATGCCCAGCCTGATTGATGCCGGATTGCCTATTGCACTCAGTGGAACATACCAGTCATAAAAATAGTCTGCATTATTTCCGTCCGTAGATAAAGCAGTCGAGATTTGTGCGTTGGTGGATAAAGCATAAGTAACAGGAAGTCCAGGTGTGGCTGTTCCATTTATATTATACACCGCCACCTGGAAATTGGTTTGAAGAGACACTTCATATTCAAAACCCGGATTGCCAACATTATTGCCGGAAGGTGCAACATAATTGGGATCGGCATTCACACCGGACGCACCAAATTTGCCATCGGTGTCGATCAGTACGGAATATCCCTTGGATCCACTGACGATACCGCCTATGCGTAACCGAAAATAGATATTGGTCGCGTCTTTGTAAATATAAAATCCACTTCCATCCACCCTGGTTACTATGTCGGAAAATCCGCCGGAAGGACCTGACGACAAGTCGCCAGTAGGTTCAATGATTGCTGCCGGAACAACCTTGAAAGCTATTTCGCTTTGATTGATGTCATCTGTGGTGAAACCGGAAGTAGTGGCTGAACTATATCCATTACCATCAGGATTAAGCGCAGTAACACCATTGCCGCCTGGCGGCCTCACAATTAAACCTGGAGACTGTGCATTAATATTAACAGCGTAAAAAAGAATGATCAACAGAAGCATTGAGGCTGATTTCATAATTAAACTTTTTTACTCGTGATAGTAATTGCAGCACAGACTCAGCATACCGGCACGAATGGATTGTTTTATTATGCTTCTGTATTTAAATGGTTTTAAAGATTAACCATTCAGGTTCCATGATGAAGGTAGACTATTGCAAAGGATATTGTCTTTAATATAAATATGCTGAACAATTGAGCAAGTTGAAGAATGTTAGCACAAATATTGTTTTTATACCTACTTGATAAATGTGGAAGATTGTATACACTTTCAATTTGAATAGCTGTATATTCTATGTTATTATGCTGCAATTGCAATTACTAATAACGGCACTTTGCTCAATACTGTGAAAGCTGAGATATTGGAGATTGAATTTGAAATCAGGCAAAAATTTCCCTGAAAATAAAAAACTCAAAGAATTGCTATCAGTGGTTGCTAATTTAAAGGGGATAGCTCTGGAGGATTACATCATAAATTTTCAATCGATTTATGATCCAATATTTAGACGGGTACTTTTTTCTATTTAATTCAAATCATTTGGATATGATTTTGGATGGGCTGATTGCGAGGATGACTGAACACTTTCCATTCAATTATGAAACTATCGCAAGCCAAAATAATAATTTCCTGGTTTTATATTATTGAGATAAAAGTTAATCTCAAAAAATTAAATAGAACAGTACTACTTACAATAGATATTCGGCAATACTTCTCCTAAAGAGAAATTTAATGACCAATAACAATTTATACACTGGCGTGATCCCTCATATTTTGTGAAGAAATTCCAGCATCCTTTTTCTTCCTTTTTCATCCGGCATTTCACCATAACCGGCACCCATATTATCTGCCACATGTTTTGGATTGGATGTGCCCGGAATAACACAGTTCACTGCTGGATGCGATAATATAAATTTTAGAAAGTACTGACCCCAACTGGAAATTGAATAATCTGAAGCCCATGCCGGCAGCGGTTTTCCTTTCGTTAAACTAAAGAGTTCTCCTTTTTCATAGGGCTCATTAATAATAACTGCGACTCCATTATCTGCACATGCTTTCAATAAAGATTTTTCTGCATTCAATACCCGAATGGAATAATTGAATTGTGCAAAATCAGGTTTGTTTGACTTGATTATTTTTTCGAGTTCATCATGCGCTGATTCAGTATAATGCGTTATACCTGAATAACGGATTAGTCCTTCTTTTTTCAATTCATTGATAATGGCCAGATGCGTTTTCCAATCCTGCAGATTATGCACCTGCATCAGGTCTAATTTTTTTCTTCTCATTTTACGCATTGAATCCTGCATTTGTCTAATCCCTTTTTCTTTGCCGGTTGTCCATACTTTTGTGGCATAAAAAAATTGATCCGGCTTAGTGGTCTGCTGACTCAATTCTCCTACTACTGCTTCGGCATTGCCATACATAGGTGAACAGTCGATCATTGTTCCACCTTTTTCCTGCATGGTATTTAACACTTTGATGAGCTCGGATTTTTCTGTTGCATTTTCCTGTACGTCAAACTGCAACCAGGTGCCGATGCCAACAACGGGCAAAAGCTCTCCTGTAGATGGAATTTTTCTTTTAAGCATAATTGGATTGTGAGGCAATGTTGCTGGCTTTACGTCAGCGTAGGCGATTTCATTATCCTGCATGTAAGCAGGCAGGAACAATGAGCCTGCAGCAAGAGCGCAAACCTGTGATGTGAATTCTCGACGGGTAAGCCTAATTATTTCTGTCTTCATCATATTAAATATAAGAATTCAGCAGAAAAACTATGCCTGCAAATCATCACTAAATCTTATATGCTTTATTTAATGTCTGGTACTGGAAGAAGATATCCGCCGAATAATAAATAGGCCCACAATAAGGTCCATATGATATTGAAAATCTGTGCACCAACAAATACCAACGCGGGCCTTCCGCCTTGTATTTTCAGCAGGTCGGTGAATTTGGCTTCCAGACCTATTGCAACAAATGCCAATGCAAACCATACTGTACGAAGGCTATTGAGAAAACCAGAAACGTTTTTTGTTGTTTCGGCGGGAACTACAAAAGAAAAAATTAATGATACAGCTATAAATCCTAAGACAAATTTTGGGAACCTTTCCCATACAATATTTAATCCCGGAGATTTTTCGCCTTTGTTGTCCTCTTTTTTACGAAGTGCCCACCAACTGGCAATGAAAAATGCTGCAACACCTATCAAGACGTTTTGCGAAAATTTTATAATCACACCTGCTTTGGTTGCTACCGGACCCACCAATTGCGTAGCGGCCGTAACTGAAGCTGTAGTATCCAATGTTCCACCAAGCCACGCACCGCCAACTATCTCAGGAATATTAAAATGTCTGATAATCCAGGGTTGAATCAGCATCATTGGAATGGCTACCAGCAATACAAGCGTGGTGACATAAGACAGTTTTTTCTTATCCCCTCCAATTGCACCACTGGCAACAATTGCAGCTGATACACCACAAATTGAAACTGCTGAAGCGAGGATCACGCCAAATTCATCATCAACTTTTAATTTTCTTGAGAGCCACATTGAAAAAAACCATACGACTAATACAACGAGTACCGATTGAAGTAAGCCTGGCAGACCCGCCTTGACGATATCAGTGATTAATACGCTGCTACCCAATATTACCAATCCGGTTTTGATAAAGAATTCTGATCGTGCTGCTTCTCTTACCCAGTCAGGAAGTTTTGTCGTATTGCTGAGTACAAGTCCAATGATTAATGCAAATACAACATATTCGACACCGTAATAATTGATAGTTTTATTTCCTGCAATAATTAGTGATATAATACCCAGTAAAAATATCAGCAAAAATCCACGGATATATTTTTTTATGCTTCCTCCGGATATATAAATTGCAAACGCGGAGAGTAAGCCAAAAATAACTCCGATGCCTAGTATCAGAATAAGGTTAGATGCGGTGAGTACTTTGCTGAACAGTATTGTACTGTCTGCCCACTGATAAACCGGCGCTGTAAATTTAAATCCTTCAACAGTTGTGGTGATCAGCAGAACAGCTAAAATCAATATAGATCCAATAGTCACTGCCCATCCGTCCTCGGTTAATGACGACAGGAAGGATTTCTTTTTTTCAACTGCGGATACGGCAGCGGTGGACGGATTTTCAGTCGCCATTTTTGGTAATTGTAGGAATGTAAAATAAATTAAACTGTTGAATTTGTATTGATACTGAATGTATATGTTTTGCCCGTGCCGGCTAATAATTTGACCAACAGATCTGATAACTGCTGCACCCTGATCTGGCCGACCAGTGTATAAATTCTTTTTAGTCTACCGGCATCTTTTTCGGTAAAGGGTATATGCTTAATGGCAGGATCTTTCAGTCCCTCATCAAGTGTTTGCAATTGGCTTTCGTCCGTAACTTCCAGCTCTATTGTTGTTATTTGTGATTTCATGGCTGGTTAGAATTTCTTCAGTGAATTTGGATGGATATGGAAAATATCATTTAAAACTTTTTTGGCGGCATGTACACCACACATACCATGTACTCCTCCTCCCGGGGGAGTTGAAGAGGAACATATATAAAGTCCTTTAGCTGATGTTTTATATGGAGAGAAACGCAATGCCGGCCGGGTAAATAATTGACCGATATCCATCACACCACCATTAATATCGCCACCGATATAATTTGGATTGTATTCTTCGAGTTGTGCAGTATTAAATGTGTGTCGGCCAATAATTTTTTCCCTGAATCCCGGTGCAAAACGTTCGACCTGTTGTTCAATTATTTCAGTGTGTTCCTGTGTGGAACCATTCGGAACATGACAATATGCCCAGGCTGTATGTTTCCCTTGGGGTGCACGGGTGGTATCGAAAATACTCGGTTGAGTAAATAATGTGAATGGATTTGGTACATTTTTCCCCTTTGAAGTCGCCAGTTCGCCTGCTGCTATCTCTTCGAAACTATTGCCCAGGTGAACCGTACCTGCGGAGCGACATTGCACAGCAGTAAAAGGCGCGGGTTCATCGAGCGCCCAGTCAATTTTAAAAACACCCATCCCATATCGGTAGTTGGACAATTGTCGTTTATACAATGCTGAAAATTTATGTCCCGCTACTGATAATAATTGTTTTGGTGTGACATCAAATAAAATTGTTTTTGAAGATGGCAATTCGCTCAGCGATTTGACAAACCAGCCTGTTTGCGTTTTGCCACCTGCTTGTGTAAATACGCTATGCAAAGCATTTGCAATAGACTGTGAACCACCTTTTGGTAATGGCCAGCCTTTTACATGTGCGGCTGCTGATAAAACCAACCCAATCGCCGAAGTAGTTATGTTGGTCAATGGCTGAATTGCATGCGCTGCGATACCCGCCCATAATCCGCGGGCATGTAATGTTTCAAATTTTTTCACTGTGGATGAAGCAGATGGTAACGCTTTCAGACCAAATCCAGCATACAAAAAAGGGTGGGAGGGGAATCTTAACGGTGCCAACATATCATGGATCAGCAACGGCCAGTGTTTAACTAGCGGTGAAAGTAGTTTTAAATATGTTTTGCCATCTTCTCCCAACAGTTTGGCAGTTTCCGTAATCGATTGCTTCAGCACAGCAGCGCTACCATCTGTAAAAGGATGGGCCAATGCAAACTCAGGATGAATGTATTGAAGGCCATGCTCCTCTAATTTCAGACTATCGAAAAAAGGAGAAGCCAGGGCCATCGGATGAATCGCTGAACATATATCATGTTTAAAACCAGGAAGGGTTAATTCTGCAGTGCGCAATCCACCGCCGATTGTATCCCTGCCTTCAATCAATAAAACATTAAGCCCCTGCTGTTGTAAAACAATTGCCGCAGATAAGCCATTGGGCCCTGATCCAATGACTATTGCGTCGTATTCGGTAGCAGTTTTCATAAATTGTTATTGAACTTATACAATTCTGATTAAAAGTCGTTACAGTGAGGTTATCTGTTTTACGAATATCATTTATTAGTTGCAAACCAACCGATTTAGTACATCAAATGGAAATCAGCACTGATTTTTTTTCGACTTTCACCCAACCTTTTTAAATCCTTTACCCGTTCATACTAATGAATACATTAGTTATGCAAAAAAACTACTTTAATATCACGTTCATACTTGTTGCTTTGATTTGTACGTCCTGTCAGAAAGGATATGTGGTGCCTAATGAGCGAACCGCGTTGAACACCGACAGCACCAGTAAGGGCCTGTTAAAAAAGCAGGTGGTGAAAAACATTGCTGATAATTTTGAAAGCACAATTGCTGAATATATGTATGATTCATCAGGCAGGTTGAGCCAACTTTCATATATTGGAAAAAGAAAAAATGCAGATGGCAGTAT
This sequence comes from Chitinophagales bacterium, assembly GCA_031425315.1. Classification (GTDB taxonomy): domain Bacteria; phylum Bacteroidota; class Bacteroidia; order Chitinophagales; family Chitinophagaceae; genus Pollutibacter. The sequence goes on along the minus strand of JANPJC010000283.1, from coordinate 16,046 downwards.
CAGCGAGGAGCAGCAAACCAGGAAATATTTTCGTGATGTGCTGGGAAGGTTGATCCGTATCGGGGAGTTGACAGATAGCGTCTATTTACTGGTTGACTATGATTCGCGGAGTAGCTCAGTGAAATCGGTTAGCGATAACTTAGATCGATTTACAACAACATTCGAATATGACACGGATGGCCATATTAAAAGATTAAACTTTTTTATGCGTACCCCTTCAGCGGTTGATCCTAAACGACAAGTTGGATATCATGATCATGTATTTGATGCAAAAGGAAATCTGATTGAAAAAATATTCTATCAGGATGATGATCTGGATGGAATTTTCAATTCACCAATCAGGTTCAGATTTGAATATGACGATAAAATAAATCCGAGGTATCCCGTTGATGATGCATTGTTTCCCGAAACCTGGTCGCTGAGTTCTCCGAATTCCAATATAAGGCAATTTAATTTTTACACTGACCCTTCAGTCATTCAGGATACAGTAAATTATAGCTATACTTATGACGACAATAAAAAGCCAGTGAGGTCAATAACTAATGGAGAAACTGAAACTGTTTACTTTTATTACTGAAAACAGTTATTGGGTTGAATTAATATCGCAACAAATTAAAAAGGGTTACATCTGCAAAGACAATTGGAAAACCAAAGGGAAATTATACAACTATGCATCGCTAACGACCGGCAGGGTCAGGAAAGGTTGTACAGGATAGTGTATCCTGCACTGATATTGTTATGCCGGGGTTTTTTTGCAGATGAACATGAAGCCCTGCAGGTTTTAAATGACGGTATGTTGAAAGTATTTAGAAATATTGATAAATATGATCCTGATAAAGGGAATTTTTTTAATTGGATATATACTTTGGTCAGGCATGTGGCATTGGATAAGTTACGATCGGATAAGAAACCAATATTTTATGCGCTGAATGATGACTCGGATGTTCCTGTATTCGAAAATGCATTGCATAAGATGGAACGGATAGAAATATACAGGTTATTGGATTTGCTTACGCCTGCGACCAGGGTTATCTGTAGCCTGTTTTATATTGAAGGTTTTGCGATAAAAGAAATTGCGAAGGCTTTGGAGATCAGCCCGGGTACTGTTAAATGGCACCTCAGTGAAATCAGGAAAAAACTAAAACCCGCCTTTGAAAATTACTATCATGAATAAAATGTATTAATGTGGACGCGATCAGGAAATTAATAGATGAACATCAATTACCGCTTTCTGCTCCGCCGGTTGATCAGGCATGGGAAGAAATGCGGAGAATGCTTGATGAGGATAAGCCCAAAGCAACGCCTTTACTGCCATTGCTTAAACCTGGGTATGCCCGGGTAGTTAAATATTTATCAGGTGCTGTATTGCTATTGTTATTGATATCTGTTTCATTTTTTATATATAGTCCTTTCGGTAATAAAGATGTGTCGAAGCCTCCATTCGTATCTTCTTCATCAGATCAGACGCTTAAAAACTTACGACAACCAGCAACTGCTGGCGATCGATCAACGTCAAATTCATCAGCTATCAATAAAAATGATTTAACAATTAATTCGAATAAAAAACAGATGCATACCGATAGCTTGACGGAAAAGAGTGAAAACAAACAGTTTGCAAATCTGCAATTGAAATCAAATACCGTAACAGTTCAAAAAAATAATGATCGTGAAAAAAATATCCCGTCAGCAATTGGTGACGGCATTATTAATCAGTTTGAGTATAAGTCAATAATAGATACTGGAATGAATTCTGATACTGAAGGGAACTTAAATATGCAGGTACCCGTTACAGTTACTAGTGGCAACCTGGATGCTGTATTAGAAATGGATACAAATGAGCCTAAGGCTTCTGTTGTGGGAGACGCGCCTCCTCATATCGAATTGCCGGAAGAAAAATGGACAATCAGTACCGGACTGCTCTGGACGCTTCCAGTACCACTTTACAATGCATCAAATTATTTCATTGGTCCCAATGGTTTATCGCAACCATATCGTGTGCTGCTGCCTGGAGCATGGATTCATGCTGAGAAAGAAAAGCATTTGATGACGCTGGAGATAAATCCATTTGTAAGTTCATTACCGCCATCAACTGTTTTCAGGACAGTGACGACTTTTCAAAATAATCAGGATACGTTGGTGCAAACAAAAGATGAGCGGAGTTTGGTTAAAACTTTTGGCCTGTCGGCAGGGGTTGGTTATCAATATAAAATAATATCCAACTGGTGGATAGGTGCCGGTGTTCAAATGCATTATTGGTTTCGGGCAGTTGCGGCGTCAAATGCAGAAGTTCAGAAAATTCCGATGGGTGGAACAATCGGCACGACGACAAATCAAAGCCATATTTATACACTCACTGACGAATGGAGTTATTTTTCCCGTATGCAGGTGTCACTTGTTCCCGAGATTATTTATAAAACTCCAAAATGGCAGTCGGGATTTCGGTTATGCATTCCCATTACTCCACTTGCATTGCAGGATGGTCCAAAACATTTTCTACGGGCGGAATTTGTATATCGATTGAAACTATTAGATATTCATTTGAAAAAGTAAGAACTGTGAGGTTCAGAAGGAATTACTCACAGGTTAGAACTTTGTTCTATTTCAAATGCATCATCCAGTATCAATTTCACTATACATAGCCGGGAAGACGAAAAGGACGGCAAGGTTCGGGAAAAAATACAAGCAATAAACGAATTTCATTTCTTCATTCCCGCATTTTCCGGCTCCCGGCTACAGCAGTTGAATATCATCCAGTATCAATTTCACTATACATAGCCGGGAAAACGAAAAGGACGGCAAGGTTCGGGAAATAAATGCAATTATCTATTTCCGGTTCATCATTCCCGCGTTTTCCGGCTTACCTTCTACTGCGGTTGAATATCATCCAGTATCAATTTCACAACACATAGCCGGGAAGACGGAAAGAACGGCAAGTTTCGGGAAAATTTCAAACATGATTAAGATGGAATTTTGTATGCAACTATTCCCGTGTATTCGTTTCCGTTCTCCCCGCCTCACCGGCAAAAAAAGCCCTTGATGTCATTCACCTAACCTAATACATAGCCGGGAAGTCGGAAAGGACGGAAAGGTTCGGGAAAACAGTATCACGTTTGATCACTGCAGTTCAACGGCCAGATGTATAGGATTATTAAGTAATTTGAGATCAAATAAGCTTGCATGAAAATGAAAATTGGCTCTCTCTTATTTGTAATGTTTTTCTTTATTCGTTCGATCGATATATTGGCTCAGGCCAAACCAGTTGCAGAAGATATCATGAAAATTATTGCGCCTGGGGCAGAATTGAAAAAGATCTCATCTCAATTCAAATTTACAGAAGGTCCGGCAGTGGATAAAGATGGCAATGTATATTTTACCGACCAGCCGAATGATCAGATATGGAAATATTCAACAGATGGTACACTGACCTTATTTATGGAAAAAACCAGTCGGTCAAATGGTTTATTCCTTGATAAAAAAGGGAATATCATTTCCTGCGCAGATGAAAAAGGGGAAATCATCCAAATTTCAACGGATAAAAAAGTGAAGGTCTTAACAGCTAATTATAAAGGAAAACAATTTAATGGTCCCAATGATTTGTGGGTAGATAGCAAGGATGGCGTTTATTTTACAGATCCTTATTATCAGCGGGACTGGTGGCAAAGAAAAAAGCCCGACCTGGAAAAACAGAATGTATATTATCTGGCAAAAGGGAAAAAAGAAGCTGTTATTGTTGACAGTATGCTGGTGCAACCAAACGGTATCACCGGATCAAAAGATGGCAAACTTTTATACGTTGCCGACATCGGGGATAACAAAACATATGTGTATGATATTGCAAAAGACGGATCACTCGCTAACAGGAAAGTTTTTGTATTGCAGGGTTCTGATGGTATGACGAATGATAATAACGGCAATATATACCTGACTGGCAGAGGAATTACAGTGTATGATAAGAATGCTGAGAAAATTGCGCATATACCTGTTCCTTCAGGATGGACTGCAAATTTGATATTTGGTGGAAAAGATGGAAAAACATTGTTCATAACAGCAGTGGAGTCGGTGTATACATTAGAAATGAATGTCAGTGGTAAATAGCACTGCCTTGAAATTGGATTCAATCGTTTTTTGGGTTGTACTAGTGACTTCTGACTCGCGACTAATGACTTTCAATAGGCCACGGAGTTTAGCAGAGGTTTGAGTTTAACGGAGATGAACAGCCGAACTATCGAATTATATCCAGTCAGCAATATCAAAAGTGTTTGATATCTCGGCTCAACTCAACTTCTCCGCTCAACTCCGTGGGCAAAAACGGTTTTCAAATTGAATGCCGTGAGTACTTATGACTTATGACTCGCGACTAAAGACTTCCAATAGGCCACGGAGTTTAGCAGAGGTTTTGAGTTTAACGGAGATGAACAGCCTAATTTATGACTTCTATCTAAAGACTTTTTCATGTGCTAAAAATAGAAATATCATATAATAAAACTGCCCGGTTAATGTAACCGGGCAGCCCCACTTGTGATTATTAAATTTTATTTTTGTGATCGCACCTCCAAATGTATTTAGCTGCTCACTGCTCACTGCTTACTGCTCACTACTTCTCACTTCGCCCTTCTCCCTTTATTTTGAGTGTTTCATTCCATCAGCTATTCCACTGAAAATTATCGACAATTGAAACCTTCCCAGCCTATCTTTCGGAGCACTGCCCAACATTTGCCCATCATTGCTTCTCCATGCTTTATCCTGGAAGCTTCCATTGTACGAAGCCTGTAGTCCTATCGCCCCTTTATTGCCCGGTGATTTCACATTAAAGCCTACACCCAGTTTGTAAGTAAAAAATGAATTTTTAAGCCCCAGCGCCCTCACACTATTCTGAACCGTGGGAGACTGGAGAACATCATCAAAATCAACATTGGAATTATCTTTATAAAACCTGGCCTGATAAAATTCGCCACCAAGACCAACAAGCGGATAAAGCATCAGCTTATCACTTTTTAGTACATCATATCCAAAGTCTGCGCCGATACCGAAGAATCGCATGGTGCTGCTTTTCTCATCCCTGTCACCGGTCATTGTGCTACCCAGCATAATATTGGAACCTGAAATAAAACGCCTGTTTTCTTTTAACCAGCCCAGATGGAGTAAAGCAGTGTAATCTTTAACCTGTTCATATTGCGGGAACTGTGCAATACGCGAATTTAAACCATCCCATTTTTGTAAGCCTGCTCCAAATCCAATGATTGAATATACAGTGCGGGAATTATTTGCCTGTTGCGCAGTAGCGGCAACTGAAATACTAAAAAGCAGCAGAAAGGCCATTGTTTTCATATAATGTCTGTTTGATCCATTCAACAGCATTGCGGGTTCAATGTTGAACAGCTATTATTAAATTCCTTTAATTTTTATAATTATTAACAATTGAGCTTATCACCCGGTAAAGCACACGTTTACGAGTTCAAAAATTGTTCCGCCGACATAATAGAATATCCTTCACCATACAAAAGCTGTCGTAAAAATATTTTTAAGAAAAACATGCTGGTTGTGGGTTGCAGGTTGGAACAGCCGTAGCTGGTTTAACCGCAGGACGCGGAGATTTACGGAGAATAATACAGGAGATCCACGGAGGTACAAAATTTTTTCAATCCTGAATTGATGTTGGTGAATACAACAATAACGCTGATTTGGAGCGGAAGTTAATTGACACTAATTCGTGATTAAACGGATGTCAACTTTATCTCAAAAAACCAATGAGGGCGCTAACTCTGTATTGGCTGTTTCAACCCGCAACCCGCAATCCGCAACTGCTGTTTTCTGGCACCATTTTTTTATTTCCCTGTTCAGTTCTTAAAAATCTGCCTTCTTTTGACTTTTTATTTATCCTCGCTGAAACAGTGACTAACTAAAGCAATTCAAGGCAAATTATCAATACATAAAAGCCTCCGTCCTGAGATGCCTTTTATGGCAAGTAAACCACACCTTGTGGCGGTGTGGAAATATTTTCACAATGTTGATTTCTCAGGACAACCAGAATAAATGGTAAGAATGTATGAGTAAAAAATCAGACAAAAACGGCAGTAAGCATTTTCGTAAAACGCTATCAGGTATCTCCGGACTGGATGATATTACGAATGGCGGCTTACCAACGGGGAGGCCTACACTCGTATGCGGTTCACCTGGTGCAGGAAAAACTTTGTTTTCATTGGAATTTATATTTAACGGAGCAAAACACTTCGAAGAACCTGGAGTGATAATGACTTTCGAAGAGAATGCTGAAGACCTGGAAATGAATGTTGCCTCAATTGGCATTGATTTGAGCCAATTGCAGAAAGATAAAAAAGTAATTATTGATCATGCGTATATCGACAGAAGTGAAATACAGGAAACAGGGGAATATGATCTTGATGGATTATTTATCAGGTTGGGCCATTCTATCGATAGTATTGGTGCGAAGAGAGTAATGCTGGATACGATAGAGAATCTCTTCGGCGGTTTAAGTAATGAGGCAATTATCCGGTCGGAGATCAGGCGACTATTTTCGTGGTTAAAAGAAAAACAGGTAACAACGATAATCACTGCAGAAAAGGGAGAGAATACTTTGACAAGGCAAGGTTTGGAAGAATATGTTTCTGATTGTGTGATACTGCTTGATCATCGGGTGAATAATCAGATTTCAACACGCTTATTAAGAATAGTTAAATACAGAGGCTCTTTACATGGCACAAATGAATATCCTTTTTTGATTGAAGAGAATGGGATTTCAGTGTTGCCCGTAACGTCACCCAGGTTGAACAAAAATGTTTCATCTGAACGGGTTTCCTCAGGCATTCCGACTTTAGATGAAATGCTGAATGGCGGTGGTTTTTTCGAGGGAAGTTCCATAATGATTTCAGGTACAGCCGGAACGGGGAAAACGAGTATGGCGGTATCAATGGCCAATGCAAGTTGTATAAGAAAAGAAAAATGTTTGTACTACGCTTTTGAAGAGTCACCAATGCAAATAGTTAGAAACATGAAAGCAATCGGTATTTCGCTGGCGCCTTACATGAATAATGGACTGCTGGAAATTGTGTCTGTGCGCCCGAATATCTACGGATTGGAAATGCACCTGGTATCGATGTATAAAAAGATAGAACAGATGAAACCAAAAATGGTGATTATTGATCCGATAACCAATTTAATTTCTATCGGTTCAATGTCGGAGCTGAAATCTGTTCTGATCAGGTTGATCGATTTGTTGCAGAGTAACAACATCACAGCAGTGTTCACTTCATTAATATATAATAATGATATTATGACTCAAACTGATGAAGGGTTGTCGTCATTGGTGGATGCGTGGATACAGGTGAGAGATATCGAATCTAATGGTGAACGAAACCGGGGTATTTATATCATGAAAGCCCGGGGTATGTCGCACTCTAATAAGGTAAGAGAGTTTGAAATTACAGGAAATGGCATTCAGCTTGTAGACGTATATAAAGGACCTGAAGGTGTTTTGATAGGATCTGCCAGGCTGGAGCATGAATTGAATTCTTATGCCGGCACAGAAATGAAAAAATATTCTAATAGTCGAAGGGAGAAGGAAATTGAACGTAACAGGATTAGTTTGGAAAGAAAAATATCCGCATTGAATGACGAGTTTGAAACCATGAAGGATCAGTTGAACAAGGTCTATCAGGAAGAGGAAATGCGGAAAGAAATTATTGAAAATAACAAGATGAAAATGGAGGAGGAAAAGAAATCTGTAAAACGAAAGTCTTAAAAGCACATTTTAAATAGTTATGACAATTACAAAATCAAATAAAGCGTCGGCAAAAAAAGTCGAGTCGAAGAAATGGGAACTTCGATTATATATCGCAGGTAATACACCACGGTCTATGACCGCTTTGTCGAACCTGAAAAAATATTGCGCGGAACATATGGGCGATCAGTATTCCATTGAGATAATTGACTTGCTGGTTCATCCGCAGTTGGCCGCCGGGGATCAGATTTTGGCTGTACCCACACTGGTGCGTAAAATTCCTGTACCGGTGCGGAAAATAATCGGGGATTTATCAAATGAAGATAAGGTACTTGTAGGGCTGGATATCAGGCCCGTTAAAAAATAGCATGAAAAAACCGAAGATTACACTCAATAATAAATCATTAATCGAAAAGAGCGACGATACTGAATATTCGATGTGTTTATATATTTCAGGCGCATCACCCAACTCAATCCGCGCGGTCAATAATCTGAAACTGATATGTGAAGAATATTTGAAAGGCCGCTATACTCTTGAAATAATTGATGTTCATCAGCAGGCAGATCTTACCGGAAAGGAACAGATCATCGCACTGCCATTATTGATTAAACGCAGGCCAGAACCAATAAAAAGACTGATTGGCGATATGTCGGAGAAGGGAAAGGTTTTGAAAGGTTTGGGGCTTATTTAGATTTGAATGGAAAGTTTGAAAAAAATTAATGGAGAGCTGCTCAGGAAAATCGAAGATTTACAAGATCAGCTTGCAGAAGCAAATGATACAATTGAGGCCATCAGAAGTGGACAGGTAGACGCGTTCGTAGTTACGGCAGACCATTCCAATGAAGTGTATACGCTGAGGTCTGCAGATAAAACCTACCGCGTCTTTATTGAAAAGATGACTGAAGGGGCTGTTACTATTAGTACCCAGGGAATTGTATTATACAGTAATTATCAGTTTGCAACAATGGTCGGGGCGAACCTGAGTAAAGTGATAGGTACTTCATTTTCTGACTACATATTGCATGAGTCTGTTGAAATCTTTAATCAACGATTGAAAGATTTTGATGGAGAAGATGGAAAAATTGAATTGATGTTGAAAGGCAGCAACAGAAATATCCCTGTATTATTATCGTTCGGAAAATTGGAATGGGATGATGAATTGTCACTGAGCATGATCATAACGGATCTTACCGTTCAGAAAAATGCACAGCACGAACTGGAAAAACATAACGACCAGTTAGAGGAGATTAACAAAGCTTTGGAAGATAGTAATCACGATCTCCAGCAGTTTGCCTCCGTTGCATCTCACGATTTACAGGAGCCATTGCGCAAAATCCAGATGTTCTCTAATTTATTATGGGAAAAGCTTTCGCATTCATTGGAGCCGGAAGACCGAAGCTTTCTCAGGAAAATTGAGCGTTCGGCGAAGCGGATGAAAACTTTGATTGTTGACGTGTTAAACTATTCTAAACTGTCTTCCAACTCTAATCAATTTACTAAAATCAATCTTAATAATTTATTGAAGGAATGTGTCGAGGATTTTGAAATCATTATTGCTGAAAAAAATGCAACTATTGATTTTGGTGAACTACCTGAACTGGAGGCGAATGCCGGACAGATGCGGCAATTGTTTCAAAACCTGATTTCAAATTCGTTAAAGTTTGCCCTTCCGGAAAAAAGCCCTCGGATAGAAATTAACGCACATATAGTGGATAGAAAATCATTTAATGCAAATCCCCATCAAAATGGAAGGTATTGTCATATGATTTTCCGGGATAACGGAATTGGATTTGATCAGAAATATGTTGATAGCATATTTGGTTTATTTCAACGTTTGCATTCTAAAGATTGTTATGAAGGAACTGGCATAGGATTGGCAATAACAAAGAAGATTGTTGAAAAACATTGTGGATTAATACGTGCTGTAGGGGTTGAAGGGCAGGGTGCCATATTTAGTATTATACTACCTCTCAATCAAAAGTAAATGCCAAAAATGCAGGTAAGCAAAGTATTGCTTGCTGAAGACGATTTTGATGATCGAATGTTTTTCGAAACTTTCGTTACCGGCAGAACGGATATGTTGTTGCTCGGTGCAGTCGGCAACGGAGCCGAACTAATTGAAACGCTTCATTTACGTAATACTGTTCATGAATTGCCCGACATAATTATTCTGGATCAGAATATGCCCCGGCTTAATGGACTTGAAACACTCAGACTGTTGAAATCTAAGGAAGAATACACTCATATACCGGTGATTATCTATTCAACTTATATCAGTGATAACCTTGTTGAATCCTGCCTTCATTCAGGTGCGTCCCTTGTGCTTTCTAAACCCGATGGAATTGATGGGTACAAAGCGATGCTTGATAAAATGATTACTGTAGTAAGTATAAAAGATCAATCGTCGTAATCACTTCGAACATTGCCAACCAGCAGCAAGAATCAGAACTTATTTAATTCTCGCCACGATTCAAATAAATATAATACTGGAATTGCCAGTAAATAGTGGAATTATTTCGTCGAAATAACGGCAGCGTGAATTCATTACAGATGTAACTGTTATGCTTATTCTTTTTCTTCTTCCAGATCTGTATGATTATCACCACCAAGGCTATAATAATTATTTTCTTCATCTTCTGCGCCGGTTATTTCTGCATCGTCGTCAAGTTCTGCTCCAGGAATATCAAGATCACCGCCGGTTACATCATCTTCAAAACCTTTTTCATTTGCGGTTTCATCAGGCTCCAACTGAACAGGAGATTTCGTTTTCGAAATATCGTCAGGATCAACGTCACTCACTTTTTTTGATTTATTATAAATATCCTCAGCAGCGGGATAGTTCATTTTGTCCAGAGATTTTTCGTTGCTTTCAGGATTAGTTTGATTTTTCATATTAGAAGCTTTTTGTATGAGAAAAAATTGAGACGGGCAATTGTGCTCGCCGATGTGCTGTATTAAATTAGAACAGATATAAGGTACGAATTATTTGTATGTTGACTACTTAGAATTAAGCAGTGAGGAGTAAGCAGGGATAACCAGTCAGGTTTTACGTTTCAGGTTATAGGTTAACAGCCAATACAGGTTATACGTTTTAAGTTATACGTTTTACGTTAACAGCCAAATACAAATTATTACTTTTGGCATGATAACTTCTGCACAAATTCATCAATTGGGAGACATTTAGTAAAATTAAATTTTTGGCCACAGAGGGCCACAAAGGGACAGAGGACACAAAAGAACAATCAATACAGTTTCAACGAAACACACAGTACAATTTCGGGCATTATTCACGATTGACGATTGACGATTCACCTGGCTGTCTACTTCTCACTTCGTACTTCGTACTTCAAAAAACATCAATAGCCAGGAAAGTCCTGGCTATTGACTGGATATATATCCGTATTAATCTTCTTCTTCTTCTCCACCTTCCTGCTCCGCTTCCCAGTTGATATTGTTTTCTGCAATCTCCGAAAGATTGACATCTGTTTCTTTTTCTTCTTCAAGCGTCAGACTAAGAAGGTCGGCGATTTCTTCATTGCCCATTGTACGTGCAAGGCTTACCAATCCACCATAAGTAGCAATTTCATAATGTTCTACTTTTTGTGCAGCCATGATGATGCCTACATCCCTGGTCATACTGCCGTCTTCAGTCTCTTCAATAATGGACTCGCTTTCTTTAATAAGCCCTTCCATTGCATCACATTTTTTTGCCTGAGGTTTTTTGCCCAGTATCTCAAATACCTGCTCAAGTCTGCTGATCTGTTCTTTCGTTTGTTCCAGATGATCTTCAATAGCGGACTGCAATTCTTCAGTGGTTGCAGCTTTTTTCATTTTAGGCATTGCCTTTGTTAAAGCTTTTTCAGCCCAGTAGATGTCTTTTAAAGAATCATTGAAAAATTTGTCCAACTGTGAATTGTTTTGGCCTGCTCCCGTTGGTTTAATTTTTGGCCTGCTTTGATTCCCAGATTTAGTTGCTCTGCCTGATGTTTTTGTATTTGCCATGGTTGTAAATTTTCTTTAGCAAGATTTGTTTGTAAGGAAAATACAAAGCATATGCCATGCCCCAGTTATAAGATCTTTGAGGGGATTGCAATCGGTTTAACGCGCTGTTATTCCTTGGGTTGTTGAAGAAATTACGCAATACTAAAATGATCGGCCGTTGAGGTATTATTTTTAAAGGAAGATATAGCCGCAATAAACTTATTACATGAAAGAGTTTAATGATGATGTACTCAGAAAATTGGACTCAGATTGATCGAGTTAAACCAAAATATAGCAGTGGCCGAAAGTGTAACAGGCGGGTTATTGCAGTATGCTCTTTCCGGTGTTATTGATGCAGCATCATTTTACGAAGGAGGTATCCCCGCTTATAACATCTCACACAAATGCATCATTTTGGGTGTGGATCCACGGTCGGCAATAGCGTACAACTGTGTTTCCCGTGAAATTGCTGAAACGATGGCTTTGAATTCGAAACGCCTTTTCAACAGTGATTGGGCAATGGCAATCACCGGATATGCTACACGGGTACCGGAATCTCAAAATAAACTCTTTGCATTTTATGCCATTTGTTACGGGCAGAAAATTATCAAAAGCGGGAAACTGGTGCCTGCAAACACAAGTCCGGGAGAAGTACAGGCTTCTTATGCTAATGAATTACTACATATTTTTTTAACCATACTTCAGGCACAAAATTTTAAACAGGGTGCTCATAGTATTCTATTAAAAAAAATAAATGAATAAGTATATGAATGGTATAGAAGGTCAAATGGAGTTTTTTGCAGATGATGGCAGATTTCCTAACAGTATTTATCCAGTCGTTATTTACCGGAATGTTGTGCCGCCTGGTAACGAAGATATTGCTGAACAACTTACAGACTTATTTGCTGCTAACAATTGGACTAATGCGTGGGAGAATGGTATCTACAATTATCATCACTATCATAGCACAGCGCATGAAGTACTGGGAATTTGCAGTGGTTCAGTAAAATTACACTTAGGCGGTGAGCAGGGTAAAGTGATATGCCTGGAGGCTGGTGACGTGGTAGTAATACCCGCTGGTGTCGCGCATAAAAATGTTCATTCTATCGATCTTGAAGTTATCGGAGCATATGATGAAGGCAGGGAGTGGGATCTTTTATGTGGCGATGAAGGGGAGAGGCCAGAAGCTGATGAAAAAATAGTAGCAATACCTCCGCCTGAATATGACCCTGTACAAGGAAGGAAGGGCATAGTAGAGTACTGGAACGATTGGGCGGTGGCCAGAGTTATGTAGTTGTTGGTTGAATTTTTTCTACATCAAAATGTAGAGATTCTCTATCATAATTTATACTTCAGATTTAATGATGTCGACTTATTAGAATCGTTAGTAATCAAAAAGTATAAATGTTAAATGATGAGCTCTATGTGATGTTGAAAATCAGTGTTATTTGAGGTAAAGTAATGAAAGGAAATAATCAGGGTGGCTAATTATTATTATTTTAAGTGAACATCCACCATTTTGTTTCAAACGAAAGAAAATCATTTGCTTTGCAGGATGTGTTGAAATGGTTTAAAATAGATCGCCAAACAGAATAGAAAGCTATTTATTAATCTGCGTCGATGAATGTCAGGCAGTGATATATTCTACGATTGAACTTTTGAATTTTTTGCGGAACTGCAGAGGGGTTACTTTCATGTTTTTAAGAAAGACTTTGTGGAAATTCGGCAGAGTATTAAATCCGCATTCAAAACATATTTCCAAGACAGTTTTATCAGTTTCCATCAGTTGCTTACATGCATAATCGATCCTTATTTCATTGAGGAAATCGATGTAAGTTTTTTTAGTGCTTTTCTTGAAATAGTTACAGAATGCCGGTACGCTCATACAGGCTACTGCTGCAATTTTTGACAGCGTGATATCTTCTTTAAATGAACTGGCTGTATATTGAAAAACCTTATCTATTCTTTCTTTGTCACGTGCATTCAATAACTTGATTTCATAGGTGGAGAGGTATTGGATATCTTTTGAATGGGCAATCAATTCAAGACATTGGCTGAGCAGTATCACTCTGGAAAAGCCTGTTGCTTTTTCCATTTTTATAACCAGGTTTTTCAGCAGCGACCTGGTATATCCGGTCAATTTTATGCCTTTAAGTGAATGTTCAAACAAATCGGCGATTGCCTTACATTCCGGCAATTGCATAAAAGTATTTCCCCAAAAATCTGACTTGAACTGAATGACCACTGCGCTTGTAATAAGTGCACTATCTCTCTTTTGAAAAGTATGGGGCAGGTTGGAACCCAAAAAATAAATATCACCGGTTTTGAAATCACTGACGCTATTTCCTACGAATCCTATCCCTTCACCTTCTGTAAATAAAATGAGCTCCAACTCAACATGCTGGTGCCATCCTACCTCAAAGTCAGGTGTACGGTGTGTGCGCACATAGAATGATGAATTGCTTCCGGTAATTAATTTTTGGATGAAAGGCTTCATAGATCAACCGCTGACTTTTTCTAGACAACCAGCAATTTTTACAAAAGTTCAGTTTTAAGATAAATGACTGCCAAGTTACCATTTTAACGGAGTATAAAACTAAGGAATTTTAGGGATTGGAGATATGTGTGCAATGGCCTTCACTGTTCGATTTTATGGCTACGTTGGATATCCGCGGCAAACCCTGACGGTTAATTGGTCCCTGAATAAATTGCCTGTATCAATGAATTGCGGCAGATCTTAACCTGATCAGGCCACGGCCATTTCTCTACAGGTATTTGCACATTCCCGGCATTTCTCTGCACACCTGCTGCAGTGTTCCATATGACTGTGCCTCGCGCATTCCTGTGCGCATCTATCGCATATCTGAGCACATAATTCGCAAAATTGGGCAGACATTTCACCATGCATACTCATCACTGACACCGCTGCCGAGCAGATAGCAGCACATTCTAGATTCAATGCTATACATTTTTTCAGGTGATTGACTTCCGGTTCCTGCAGGCAGGAGTTGGCACAGGAATAGCACTCTGCTGCACAGTCCTGGCAGGCAGCGATGCAGTCGAGGTACATGTTTGTTCTTTCCATAATGATAAATATTTAAAAGATTATGCTGGTTTATGAAGATGCCGGACATCGGGAAACGGATGAGTACCGGTGATCGTCCGGCGTCTTCGTCATCTAATACATAAAAATCCATACCCGAAAAATTTCAGGACATGTTCTATTCATGATGACGCGAAATATTAACCAAATAACTACTGATACATGAAGAGTGAATGTGTCAATGAGTCAATAGTGAATTATGAGGTGGAAATAAAATGACTAATTTATTATTTCAAAACCGGGATCCTGAAAATATTAAGCAGTGTTGTGTTTCAAAATTTATATGTCATGCTGAATCCCATTGGTCCGGCATTTAATTCTAGTTGCTCAAGTTTCTTATTCACCTTTAAAGTATTCTTATGATGCAGCGCATACATCACACCATCTAACACTAACAAAAATCCTCCCTGTAACAAAATGCTATTTCCGTATCCCCTCAGCTGGTCTTTTTGTTTCTGTGAAGTTCTGGTATTGCCTCTTTCTTTCAGATAAAAAGCGCCTGTGATATAAACCATATCTAAACCGACATTAAGCAGGTACAGTTTCTCTACACTCTGCTGCTTTTTATTATTGGCAGCGAGTGTTGTACCCGATTCAAGTTTTCTTGTTCCCGCATAGCCAAGACCTGCCAGACCAAGATTAATAATATTCCAGTAACCATTCATCCGCCAGAAATATTTTGCTTCTCCCTCTGTTTGTCCGGCAATAATAAAGCCGGTTGCAATATTAGCGGCGGCCCACCCACCTAATGTAATCATTGCATTTTTGGTAAGCTTTGTCCTGGCCGCAGTAATACTGTCGTTAAAATTCCGCTGTCCATAGCTTTGAGAAAAGAAAATACAAAGCAAAACGATTAAAATAGACTTATTCATATCACTATTACGTATTTGTATTGCATTTGGTTGAGTGAATACAGAAACAGACAGTAGACGGTAGACAGTAGACAGTAGAGAACAGCCAATACAATGACTAGCAACTCATTCACGTTTCATGATTCACGCAGAAGACGGCTGTTAATTATCTCATTGACCTATTCACCATTGACCCTCCAAGGCATTCACGTTTCACGATTGACGATTCACGATTCACGATTCACGCAGGAAGCGGCTGTTAATTATCTCATTGACCTATTCACCCATTGACCCTCCAAGGCATTCACGATTAACGATTGACGCAGGATGTGGCTGTCAACTTCCCACTTCCCACTTCATACTTCCCACTTC
>JANPJC010000282.1:0-3819 GCA_031425315.1 Chitinophagales bacterium | reverse complement strand
ACAGGTAGATTTGTATATAGGCGGCACAGAACATGCTGTAGGGCATTTACTGTATAGCAGAATGTGGACAAAGGCATTATTTGATTTGGGATATATTGGCTTTCAGGAGCCTTTTCGAAAATTGGTCAATCAGGGAAAAATTGGAGGCGATTCAAGATTGATATATCGTGTGCATGGTACAAACAAATATGTATCTGCCGGCTTGAAAGATCAATATGAAACCGATGAACTGCATGTGGATGTTAGTTTTACAAATGGCCTTGAGCTTAACACGGAAGCATTTAAGAAATGGCGCCCGGACTATAACAATGCTGAGTTTATTTTAGAAGATGGTGTTTTTCGTTGTGCCGCCAGGCTCGAAAAAATGAGTAAACGTTATTTCAATGTGGTGAACCCTGATGATGTGGTGGAACAATTTGGTGCCGACACTTTCAGAATGTATGAAATGTTTCTCGGCCCCGTGGAACAGGATAAACCCTGGGATACAAAAGGTATAGAAGGTGTACATCGTTTTCTGAAAAAATTATGGCGTTTGTTTTTTGATGATAGCAAAGGCCATGTGGTAAAAGATGACACACCAACTGATGCGGAATGGAAAATCCTGTATAAAACAATTAAAAAAATTGAGGATGATACAGAACGGTTTTCATTCAACACAGCAGTTAGTAATTTCATGATTGGTGTAAATGAGTTGCACGATCTTAAGTGTCATAAAAAAGCAATTCTTGAAAAGTTGTTAATTGCCCTAACTCCATTCGCTCCGCATATTTGTGAAGAACTCTGGGCCGCTACCAATCATGAAGGAAGTATTCTCGACGCTTCTTTCCCGGCTGTGGAAAATAAGTACCTGGTTGAAAGTTCGAAAAATTATCCGGTGGCTATCAATGGAAAAACACGTACTGAAATGAATATATCACTAAGTGCAACACAGGAGGAAGTTGAAGCACTTGTATTGCAGGATGAAATTGTGAAAAAATGGTTGGGTGATAAGCCACCGAAAAAAATCATCTATGTAAAAAATAAGATGATCAATATAGTGCCATAAATCTCGAATGTGAATACTGACAGGTGATACAGATAAGGAACAAAAAGGGGTTAAGAAACGCTAGCAGTACTGTTGATTATTTTATATAAAAATGGCACGCCCAATTAATCTGCGCCAACAATTTTAATTTTCGGATGTTTATTAGAAAAAGAGCAATATGGCATATCCAACGCGCCCCCTTATTGATGCTTTAAAAGAAACTGCACGACGACTGGAAAACGGGGCTGAATACGCATGGGGTAATCACGGTGCCTGTAATTGTGGCAATCTTTTGCAGGTAGCCTGTTCATTGTCGAAGCAGGAAATAATGCGTTTTGCTCAAACAGGTGCAGGCGAATGGACTGAAATCGCGGATGAGTATTGCGGTACCACAAACCTTCCGCTTGATCAGCTGATAGGGCAGCTGATCGAATTGGGTTTAACACCTACTGACATCCATAATATCGAATACCTCGAAGACAAAGAAGTATTGAAAGCTTTACCTGGCGGATTTCGTTGGTTACAAAGAAATATCAGGGAAGATGTTATAATTTATCTTAACACATTCGCCGGAATGCTCAATGATAAATTGATCGCACAAGAAAAACGTATCGCAGAAAAAACTGTTACCAGGAAAGTTGAAGTTTTCGAAGAAGACTTTGTTACCGCTTAATTGTTTCATCGGATATTATTGACAGATACGGCAGGTTTGATAAACCTGATCATTGCACTGGTATTTTCATCACTTTCCAGTCTTGCTTCATACCTTACTCCATTGATATAAGCAATCATCAATGAAGTATTAGGAGGAATGGTCCCAAGATTTTCTGCCACCATAGTCATTTCATTTACATCAGAAAGTTCTTTCACTGCAAGTTTAACAGTGAATGCAGTGGCCTTTAGTAATATATTTTTTTGAAGCAGATAATTATTTAAAAACAGCGAAATGGAATCGCCATCAATTTCCGCATGATCATAAAAGCTGAGTTCGACAGTATCACCTATCAAAGGTATTTCTGTTACCAGTTTTTTTGTGCGGCTGGTAAACATCTCCTCAACTGTAGGTGGAATTTTAATAACTGGTTTTACGGGAACAGTTTTTTTCAGTGGCTCTGAAACGGTCACTTTCGGTTCACTGACGCGCGCTTTTTCATTCACAACTTTTTGTGCAGGCACGGGTCGTTTTGCAATTAACTCAACACTATCAATAACTTCTTTTTCACTTGCACCTCTGCTGAAATTCTGAATCACAAGATCCCATTCATCTTCAAAAACCGGCTTGTCAACTTTGTCGAGATGAACCTCAATATTTCGGGACGACTGCTGTTCATTGGGTGCTGCATGGCCGTCAAGTTTCATTATGCCTTCACCCGGACAATTAAAGTCTGTCACATAAAATAATGGATCGGAGATCTTGCCGATGCGCCCGCCAGATTTGTCCACCATTTCATCGTCCCACCACGTGACAGTACCATCAAATGGATTAAAATAGCCTTTCACCTGGTAGCGCGTGACATTATGCTGATCAGAATAATAATAAGAAGTGCCTGTTAAACTGTCGCCGTTTCTAATCAGCTTCAGTTCCAATTGGGTATTCTTACCAATCACTGATCCGCCTTTTTTAATTTTTCCGTGCCACACCCCCGTAACAGGCTGTGCAGGCAGTGTCATACTGAAATGCAAAATCAAAACAGTAATAGCGAACCGGAACACATGTTTATTGAAATTATGAGGCATATTTATAAAAACGGTCAGCCGGAGATGTTATTTTTGATTTTTGGGTAATTGATTTTAATTAACATTTGTGCAACAGCCTGGAATGAGTGAATAGGTGAATGAGTCAATGAGTGAAATAAAATGCATGGTTTATAAGGCCTTTCCGTGACGCAGGTTTTATATTTTCTTTTGCAATCTACCTATACTTGAAGAAAACTGAGATATAAAATTATCATTGAATGAAAGATTATCAACACACCTCTCTTTCATCTATACTGTTGAAATACAGGGAAACATTTCATTCTGTAGTTCCTTTTGAAAAGGGGAAAGACAAATTTGTTGCGCTGGATTTAAGTGCTGCAAACAAACAACTTACCGAAGAAATTTATGCTGACACTACTCGTTTTTCGCATTTTGTTTCTGCTCAAATTAAATCAGCTGATGCTAATTATGCCATTGGCGGATATGATGAATTGCGCGTGGTATATAGCAGAAGTGATGTTTTCAATTCTGGAACTTCAGCGGATGAACCACGTCGCCGGCACCTCGGAACAGATATCTGGGCGAATGCGGGTACACCGGTTTTTGCACCTTTTAAAGGCAGAATACATAGCAGTGCCTTCAATAATAGTTATGGAGATTACGGGGCAACGATAATTTTAGCACATGAGCTGGACGGTTTAAAATTTCATACTTTATATGGCCATTTAAGTGAAGCTGATCTAAAATATTCAACCGGGGCACTGATTAAAGGCGGTCAACAGTTTTGTAGTTTTGGACAACCCCATGAAAATGGTAACTGGCCGCCTCACCTGCATTTTCAGTTAATTATAGATATTGGCGATTATCAGGGAGATTATCCTGGAGTTTGTGCAGAAAAGCATCGGCAATACTATCTGCAAAACTGCCCTGATCCTGAGCTTGTTTTAAACTTCGATCGTAGGATTAGGTAGAATGAGCGCAAATGTTTTAATAGGGTTAGGAACAAGCTAATATAATTAGTATTTTTATACCTAAATATATTAGCAATGTTCAAGGGTATAGGTATTCTGGAGTTTCAGAAAAAGTTTTTTGACAAC